>NZ_BMXO01000003.1:0-266887 GCF_014651795.1 Vreelandella hamiltonii
CGCATTGCCACACGCTACGATAAGTTAGCAAGCAGCTTTAGGGCGATGGTATGCGTGGCATGCATAGACCGCTGCCTGCGAGCTAACTTTTCGTACAAAGCCTAGTTACGATGGTGTTGAAGTTATGGGGTATTTCGTATCTTTGACAGGGAGAGTTACTATCTGGGATTTTGTGCTAGAAAATTTGACTGGTGTGCAAGCAATATTGGGGTATGGTCTGGATAATTTTTGGACCTATGAGCGCTTTAATGTTATTGGTCCTATGCAGGGAATGGGTGATTTTTATCCCCATGATAGTCATAATGGCTATGTGGATTTATTGGTTCAAGGTGGCTGGCTATCTGTTTTGGCTTATATTGCCATGATGATGCTTGTTGCTTATTACTTTGTGCGCGGAGGTCTCTCTTTGCAGGAAAAGCTGTGTGTGTTTGGTGTTTTTGCGCTTTTCTTTGTTTCAAATTTAACTGAGTCTTACGTGACAAAGTCCACCAATATTGTGAATTTTCTATTTGTCTATGCTGTAGCGTTATGTTGTTTGAATTCTAATCGACTAATGAAAAGTAAAGTCATCGATATAGGAGGATGGCTGGCTGGCAGGGATTATTTTTTGGTAAGGAGAAGGGGTAATGAATAAGCCGCAGTCTAATAGACAAAGAGGCGTGATCTTTTCCGAGCGCTACCCGCCCAAGATCATCTTCCCGGTATTCGACTTCGTCGTTGTCGTGTTCTCGGGGGTAATGGCGTACCTGTTGCGTTTCGAGACCTTTCATTTGCATGAGCGCTACGTTCTGGCGTTGGCCTGCATGGCCTTGCTGGTGGTGGTGGCCAACAGTTCCACAGGCAGCTATAAACGCTGGCGCATCTCGTCCACGTTTTACATCATCACCAAGTTGATGCTGGTCTGGCTGGTGATCGGCATCATCGTCACCTCCATCATCTACTTTGCCCACGCGGCAGAGCGCTACTCACGGCTATGGGTGGGGCTGACGCTGCTGTTCTCGTTCGTGCTGGCGGCCAGTGCCAGGGCGCTGGTGCAATACGGCTTGCGGCGCATTCGCATTCGTGGCGGAGCACGGCGCCCCGTGTTTCTGGTGGGGCCTGCCAAGAACGTGCTGCACGTGGCGCGGGGCATGCGGGCAGCCTCCTGGGAAGGGCACTCCATTGCGGGGGTCGAGCGCTTGGGTGATGAAGCGCCTGATCAAGAGCACCTGGAGCGCATTGCCGCTCGGATCAGTGACGCGGGCGCCGCCGAAGTGTGGATCTGTGTGCCGCTGGAAATGGGCGACACCGTGCATGGCCTGTTTTACGCGCTGCGCAACCATACCGAAGAGATCCGCCTGATTCCGGAATTCAAGGACATGCGCCTGCTCAACCATCGCACCAGCGAAGTGGCGGGCCACCTGGCCATCGACCTCAGCGTATCGCCCATCAACGGCATGTCCCGAGTGGTCAAGCGTGCCGAAGACATCATCGTCGGCAGCCTGATCTCGCTGATGATTCTGCCGGTGTGCATTGCCATTGCGCTGGCCATCAAGTTCACCTCGCCTGGCCCCGTGCTGTTCAAGCAGTACCGCACAGGCTCCAACGGCAAGGTGTTCAAGGTTTACAAGTTCCGCTCGATGAAAGTGCATCAGGAGAAAGAGGGCGTCGTTACCCAGGCCACCAAGAACGATAACCGCCTGACACCGATAGGGGCCTTCCTGCGCCGCACCTCCCTGGATGAGCTGCCGCAGTTCTACAACGTGCTGCAGGGGCGCATGTCCATCGTAGGGCCACGGCCCCATGCGCTGGCCCACAATGAGTACTACAAGGAACTGGTGGAGTCCTACATGCGCAGGCACAAGGTGAAGCCCGGCATTACCGGCTGGGCTCAGGTCAATGGGCTGCGCGGCGAGACCGAGACGCTGGAAAAAATGCAGCGGCGGGTCGAGTATGACCTGTGGTACATCGACAACTGGTCGGTGTGGCTCGACCTGAAGATCATCTTCATGACCGTGTTTAAGGGCTTTAAACACGCCAATGCCTACTGACCGGAGCCTCTGATGATTTTAGTGACAGGTGGCACGGGGTATATCGGCTCGCATATCGCCGTCGAACTGCTGAAGGAAGGGTACTCGGTGGTGCTGCTGGATGACCTTTCCAATAGCGTGGCCTCCGTGGTGCCGCGTATCGAAAAGATCACTGGGCGCGCGGCGGCGTTCTACCAGGGCGACGTGCGCGATGCTGCGCTGCTGGCGAGCATTTTCGAGCAGCACCCTATCGACGCGGTGATTCATTGCGCAGGCCTGAAGGCGGTAGGTGAAAGCGTGACCCAGCCGCTGGCTTATTACGATACCAACGTGCATGGCTCCATCGTGCTGTGCCAGGCCATGGCCAAAGCGGGTATCAAGCGGCTGATTTTCAGCTCATCGGCCACGGTGTATGGCGTGGATGCCATCCCGCCCTACGTGGAAACCATGGGCCGGGGCAGCTGTACCAGCCCCTACGGCACCTCCAAGGCCATGGTCGAGCAGGTGCTGGAAGACCTGTGCGCCAGCGACCCAGAGTGGTCCGTGGCCATTCTGCGCTACTTCAACCCCATTGGTGCGCACCCCTCGGGACTGATCGGTGAATCACCCCAAGGGGTGCCCAACAACCTGATGCCCTACATCAGCCAGGTAGCGGCAGGCGTGCTGCCCGAGCTGCAGGTCTACGGCAACGACTACCCGACCCAGGACGGCACCTGCGTGCGCGACTACCTGCATGTGGTCGATCTGGCGGCAGGGCACCGCGTCGCGCTCAAGGCCCTGGAAACGCCGGGCGCCAGCCACTACAACCTGGGCACGGGGCAGGGGGTGTCGGTCAAGCAGATGATCGATGCCTTTACCCAGGCCACCCAGGTGCCCGTGGCCTTCCGCTACGCCCCCCGGCGCGATGGCGACCTGGCCGCCTTCTGGGCCAGTGCCGAAAAGGCGCAGCAAGAGCTGGGCTGGCAAGCCACCCAAACCCTCGACGACATGATGATCGACACCTGGCGCTGGCAGCAGCACACCAGCGCATGAACGTATGCTCGCCAGGTGAGCGCCTGGCAAGCAGCCACGTTATCGGTAAGCCCCTGTTGCCTGTGAACCCATGCTATCCCTGAGAACGGGCTGCCTGTGCTACTATCGGCTTCCTCAATGATTTGCCGCCCCAGGGCCATGAAAGGAAGTCTGTTTCAATGTTGGCAACGCACACCCCCTCATCACACGCAGGCACTCAGCCCCCCCAGCTATTCACGGGCGTGGCCGTCTTTCTATTGGCCGCCATTGCACTGGTGGTGCCCAGCGGCTACTCGCTAGGGGCGTTGTTGCTGCTGCTGGCGGGGCTGGGGCTCATCGCCCTGCGCCGTGTGCCTACGTTGACGCGCCAGGATGGTGCCATCATGGCCGTGCTGCTGGCCTATGCGGCCATCACCATGCTGGAAGCGTGGCTGGATGGCCAGGGCAGCAAGGGTTTCGACAAGCCCAGCCGCTTCATTCTGGCCATTCCGGCTCTATTCTGGGTACTGCGCTACCCGCCCAATCTGGCCTTTCTGTGGAGCGGTGCCGCCGTGGGCGCACTCAGTGCAGGTACCTGGGCCGGGTGGCAAAAGCTGTTCGAAGGCGTAGACCGCGCCCAAGGCCATACCCATGTGATTCAGTTCGGTAACCTCAGCATGCTGCTGGGCGTACTGTGCATGGCAGGCCTGGGGTGGGCCGTGGTGCAGCGCCAGCGCCAAGTTTGGGTCGCCCTGCTGCTGGCGGGGGCATTGGGCGGCATACTAGGCTCGCTGTTTTCCGGCAGCCGTGGCGGCTGGGTAGGTTTTCCCATCGTGCTGCTGGTGCTGTATCGCGCCTACGGCACCCAGCTTTCCAGCCGCCTCAAGGTGGCCGTCGTGGCGGCCGTAGTGGTGGGGGGGCTGGTGGTATATTCAGTGCCTCAGTCGGGGGTTCAAACTCGCGTACAGCACGCCTTCAGTGACGTGGCGTTGTACATTTCCGGTGAAAATCGCTCGACCTCTGTTGGGGCTCGATTCGAAATGTGGCGCGGTGCTGCCATGCTGATTCAGGAAAAACCGCTGACCGGGTGGGGCAGTAATGGTTATGCCGAGGCTATGTACGCCTTTGGTGAAGAAGGCATCATCAGTCGTGAAGCGGCCCAATATGGCCATGCCCACAATGAATTCGTCGATGCTTTCGCCAAACGTGGCATTCTGGGGCTGGTGATTTTGCTGGCGCTTTATCTGGTACCCATGCGAATGTTCGCCCGCGATTTGCAAGCCCCCGACCTGGCCGCTCGCGCCGTGGCCACGGCGGGCGTGCTGCTACCCGTCACGTTTCTGGATTTCGGGCTTTCCCAGGTTTTTCTGGAGCATAACAGCGGCGTCATGATGTACGCCTTCCTGCTGGTGGTGCTGTGGGGTTGCCACCGTCGACAATCCGCCCCCAAGGTGGCCTAGCAGCGTTGCTGGATAGACCCGCATGGGAAGCCCAAACGAATACGCCCGGCCTTGGCGCCGGGCGTCGTCTTTGTGGTGCCTCCTGACGGCTCAGGCAGGCTGAGGGCTGCGGCGGCCAACGCCCACGTAGCGCAGCCCGGCACTCGCCAGGGCGGCGGGCGAATAGAGGTTGCGCCCATCCACCACCAGCTTGTCGTTCAACTGGCTGGCCAGCCAGGCAAAGTCTACCGTCCGGAACGCCTTCCACTCCGTGCAGATCACCAGCGCATCGGCGCCTTTCACCGCCTGAATACGGTCACCGGCCAGCATCAGGTCGTCGCGTTCGCCGTACAGGCGGCGGCATTCGGCCATGGCTTCCGGGTCGAAGGCCTGCACCGTAGCGCCCGCCGCCCATAGCGCCTCCATCAGCGTGCGGCTGGGGGCCTCGCGCATGTCATCGGTATTGGGTTTGAAGGCCAGCCCCCACAGTGCGATGGTCTTGCCCCGCACATCGCCCAGTTCGGCGGTCAGCTTGTCGAACAGGGTCTGTTTCTGGCGCTGGTTGACCGCTTCCACGGCACCCAGCAGCTGGGGCTCGAAGCCCAGCGCCCTGGCGGTGCGTTCAAGGGCCTTCACATCCTTGGGAAAGCAAGAGCCACCGTAACCACAGCCGGGGTAGATGAAGTGATAGCCAATGCGCGGGTCGCTACCAATACCCCGGCGTACCTCTTCGATATCCACCTCCAGCCGCTCGGCCAGGTTGGCCATCTCGTTCATGAAGCTGATCTTGGTGGCCAGCATGGCGTTGGCGGCGTACTTGGTCAGCTCGGCGGCCCGCACGCTCATGAACATCAGCTTGTCGTGGTTACGGTTGTACGGTGCATAGCACTCGCGCATCAACTCCCGCACCCGTTCGCTTTCGGTGCCCACCACGATACGAGCACCCCGAGTAAAGTCCTCGATGGCTGCGCCTTCCTTCATGAACTCCGGATTGGAGCACACATCGAAGGCGTGCGCTGTGCCGCGCGCTTGCTGTGCCTGTGCGATGGTGGCCGCCACCTTCTCGGCCGTGCCCACGGGCACGGTGGATTTGTCGATCACCAGCTTGTAGCCGGTCATGTGCTCGCCAATGCTGCGCGCCACGGCCAGCACGTGGCGCAAATCGGCACTGCCATCTTCATCCGGCGGGGTGCCCACGGCGATGAACAGCAGGTCGCCCTGGCGAACGGCCTCTTCGGTGTTGGTGGTGAAATGCAGGCGGCCAGCCTCGCGGTTCTGCTGCAACAGAGTGCTCAAGCCTGGCTCGAACAACGGGCACTCGCCCGCATCGAGCAGGGCAATACGCGCCGGGTCGATATCCATGCAGGTAACCTGATGGCCCACTTCGGCCAGGCACGCGCCCGCCACCAGCCCCACATAGCCCGTACCAAAAACCGCAATATTCATGGTGCCTTCACTCGTCAATACAAACGTTCAGCGAGCTTACCACAGCCGTGTGACACACCTACGACAAGAAAGCCACGGAACTAAAAGGCTATTTTTCGTTATAAGAAGCCGTAGTGTGACTGCGCAAGGAAGCGCCAGCGTGAAAAGGGTGAGCTGTACAAGGCTTGTTGACGTAGAGCCCAAGCAACGAATCCCTTACAATGGCGCGTGCTTTACAGCGCATTGGTAACCACTTTTTACATCCGCACAGCGTAGGGCAAGGGAATGCGCCCGTATCAATCCCTGGGCGGTAGCGTGCCTTTTTGATGGAATCCACTATGTTGAACACCCCAATTTACGTCTCGCGGCCAGCTCGCATGCTGTTGGCTGCGGTCAGCGTGGCCCTGGTCAGCGGCTGCGCCACCCAGTACCCCTCTGGCAGCGCCCAGCAAGCGCCTCAATACGTGCTTACCCAGGATGCCGCGTCGCTCCTGGAAGACGAAGCACTCAATCGCTTCCTCACCCAATCGCCCGCCAGCGGTGTACACACCGCCGCCCGTACCCCTTGGGGCGACAACGTGGAAATCATTGCCGATGCCCCGTACCTGGCCGCCAGTGGGCGCAAATGCCGTCAGCTCCAAGTGATGGAGCCCGGCGGCAGCGTACGCGCAGCACTCGCCTGTGAAACCCCCAATGGCTGGGCACACCAGCGCCTGGTCACCCAAGCAGGAGGGCGCTGACATGCCGGCCACGATCACTTCCACCCCCGCCCTGTTGGCTCCGCTGAAGCGCGTGCTGGCCACGGCCGGGCTGGTGTTTGCCACGCTGGCCACTGCGCCCGCCATGGCGCAATCCATCAGCCTCTCCAACGACATTCTTCCCCAGCAGGGCAGCCAGCAAGGCGGCCAGCAGGGGCAGCAAGAGCAGGTGGACGACACCCCGCGCGCCGACTGGCGCAGTGGCACCTATGGCCCCATCGCCACGCCGCCCCAAGACCCCGATGCCTTGCCGCCCTTTGGTGCCAACCTGTTCACCGGGGGCTTTCGTGGCGCCATGGGAGACGGCCTGAACGCCGATTACCGCATCAAGCCCGGCGACCAGATCACCGTGCGCGCCTGGGGCGCGTTCGAGTTCGACCGCGTGCTGCCCGTGGATGCCCAAGGCAACATCTTCATTCCCGGCTCCGGCCCGCTCAACGTGGAAGGGCAGAACAGCCAACAGGTCGATGGCAGCGTACGCGGCGCCATTACCTCGGTGTACCCCGATAACGTCGAGGTCTACACCAACGTGCAGGGCGTTCAGCCCGTGGCCGTGTTCGTCACCGGCTACGTGGAAAATCCGGGCCGCTATGCAGGCACCCCCAACGACTCGCTGCTCTACTTCCTCGACCAGGCAGGCGGCATCGACCAGGACCTGGGTAGCTACCGCCAGATTCGCGTCGTCCGTGACGACCGCACCGTGGCCACCGTCGACCTCTACGACTTCCTCATCAACGGCACCATCGCCCGCCCGCAGTTCCAGGATGGCGACACCATCGTGGTGGAAGAGCGCGGCCCCGCCATTGCCGTGGTGGGTGACGTACACCGCGAACACCGCTACGAACTGATCGGCAACCAGCTCAGCGGTGCCGAAATCATCAACCTGGCCCGGTTGAGAAGCGGCGTATCACACGTACTGCTGCGCGGCGACCGCGACGACGGCCCGATTGCCCAATACTTCCCCATCAACCTGTTTGCAGGCCAAACGGTACGCAGCGGTGACGAAGTGGTGTTCAGCGCCGACCAGCGCAGCGAAACCATCGTGGTGGAAATCGAAGGCAGCTACTATGGCCCCTCGCGGTTTGCGCTGCCCCGCAATGCGCGCCTCAGCGAACTGCTCGACGCCATTGCCGTCCCCGAAAACATGACCGCCGTGGAAAGCATCTCGCTACAGCGGGAAAGCGTGCGCCAGCAACAGGCGCAATCCTTGCAGGACAGCCTGCGCCGCCTGGAAACCACCTACCTGGGCGCTTCCTCGCGCACCGACCAGGAAGCGCAGATTCGCCTGCAAGAAGCCGAACTGATCGAACGCTTCATCGAACGCGCCCGTGAACTCGAACCCAGCGGCCGCTTGGTGGTGGCCTCCAGCGACGGCATCACCGACATCCGCCTCCAGGATGGCGACGTGATCACCATTCCTGAAATCAGCGACTCGGTGCTCATCAGCGGTGAAATCCTCGTGCCCCAGGCCGCCGTCTTCCGCCCCGGCATGAGCGTCATCGACTACGTGGAAAGCGCCGGTGGCTTCACCGAACGCGCCGACCGCGACCAGATCCTGCTGGTACGCCAGAACGGCGCCGTCGAACACGCCCGCAACACCCCGCTGCGCCCCGGCGACGAAATCCTCGTCATGCCCAAGGCACCCACGCACAACCTGCAGCTCGCCTCGACCCTCACCCAGATCCTCTTCCAGATCGCCGTCACCACCCGCGTCGCCCTGGACCTGTGATGAGACCCGCTGCATTGGCTCGGCGCCATCATCGGCACCCCTAACGGGGTGCTTCGCGGGTGCGCTCCGCTTACACCGCGCTACGAAGCACCGCCATCAACAGCAACGACCCCGTAGCGCGGCGTAACGAAAGAGCGAGGCAACGAGCGAAAGAGGCACCCGCGTTGGCGGCGCCAGCCGCCCTGATCGAGCCACGGTAATTGAGCAAACCTCATTGGCCTCACCGGCACCCCTAACGGGGTGCTTCGCGGGTGCGCTCCGCTTACACCGCGCTACGGAGCACCGCCATCAACGGCAACGACCCCGTAGCGCGGCGTAACGAAAGAGCGAGGCAACGAGCGAAAGAGGCACCCGCGGAGGGCGGCGACAGCCGCCCTGATCGAGCCACGATAATTGAGCAAACCTCATTGGCCTCATCGGCACCCCTAACGGGGTGCTTCNCCAGCCGCCCCGATTAAGCCACAGTGATCAAGCAAACCTCATTGGCCTCATCGGCACCCCTAACGGGGTGCTTCGCGGGTGCGCTCCGCTTACACCGCGCTACGAAGCACCGCCATCAACGGCAACGACCCCGTAGCGCGGCGTAACGAAAGAGCGAGGCAACGAGCGAAAGAGGCACCCGCGGAGGGCGGCGACAGCCGCCCTGATCGAGCCACGATAATTGAGCAAACCTCATTGGCCTCATCGGCACCCCTAACGGGGTGCTTCGCGGGTGCGCTCCGCTTACACCGCGCTACAGGTGAATCGCCAAGATACGCATGGGCGAGCACCCGTAGCGCGGCGTAACGAAAGAGCGAGAGCAACGAGCGAAAGAGGCACCCGCAGCGGCGGCCCGGCGCGAAGGCGGCGCCAGCCGCCCCGATTAAGCCACAGTGATCGAGCAAAGCTCATTGGCCTCATCGGCACCCCTAACGGGGTGCTTCGCGGGTGCGCTCCGCTTACACCGCGCTACAGGTGAATCGCCAAGATACGCATGGGCGAGCACCCGTAGCGCGGCGTAACGAAAGAGCGAGAGCAACGAGCGAAAGAGGCACCCGCGTTGGCGGCGCCAGCCGCCCCGATTGAGGCAACCAATGTGACAATGCCACTTCCATATAACGCCATACTCTATTTACGTTCTTGAATCAAAAGACACAGCATCATGGATAACACAAGCAGCGCCCCGAAAGGCGCGCGTACCCCCTGGCAGGTCACGCGCAGCGTGTGGCACGCCATGTTCATGCGCGAAGCCATTTCTCGCACCATGGCCGACCGCATGGGCTGGTTCTGGATGATCTTCGAGCCCTTCGCGCTAGTGGCCATCATGGTGGGCATTCGTAGTTTCATCCGAGGTGACCGCCTGATCGTGAATGCCGAGTTCATTCCCTGGATGATCGCCGGCATGATGGGTTTCTTCCTGGTGCGAGAAGGCATGCTGCGCGGTATGGGGGCCATCGATGCCAACAGCGCGCTGTTCGCCTATCGCCAAGTGCAGCCCGTAGACCCCGTGCTGGTGCGCAACTTTCTGGAAGGCATGCTGCGCACCTTCGTCTTCCTGCTGTTTATCGTGGGGGGGCTGCTGCTAGGTCTGGACATGTACCCCGACAATGCCATCAGAGCCATGTGGGCATGGGTCTCGCTTTGGAGCCTGGGCATCGGGCTGGGCCTGATCACCTCGGTGGCCGCTACCCTGGTGCCGGAAGTGGGCCGAGTGATCCGCATGCTTTCGCTGCCACTGTTGATCATTTCCGGCGTCATGTTTCCGCTCAACCAGTTACCCCACTGGCTACTGGAATACCTGATGCTCAACCCCATTCCCCATGCCCTGGAAACTCTGCGGCTGGGATTCTTTGAAAACTATCAGGTCATCCACGGCACCAGCATGCTCTACTTCTGGCTGGTGACCCTGAGTTTGAATGCCCTCGGGCTACTGATGCACCTCCGTTTTGTTGACCGGTTGAAGGCCAAATAACCCATGCAATCCTCATTAACCCGTTTCGTAAAACAGTCACCGCACTGGGCCATGGCCTTGCTCGCCATTCTCCTGGTCAGCTTTTACTGGTTTGTATGGGCAGAAGAGCGCTACGTTTCCCGTGCCACCGTGGTGCTGGAAAGCCCACAGGTCGCCACACCGGAATTCAGCCTCTCATCGCTCATGGGCGGCGGCGGAGGCAACACGGCCGACCTGCTGCTACTGCGCGAGCACCTGCTCTCGGTAGACATGCTGCGCCTGCTCGATGAACAGCTAGGCATTCGCCAGCACTACAGCGAACACGGTGACCTGTTTGCCCGCCTGCGCGACCCGAACGTGCCCATCGAAGACCTGCATCAGTACTACCTGCGCCGTGTAGAAGTGGAGCTGGACGAATACGCAGGCGTGCTCAACATCTACGTGCAAGGTTACACCCCCGAATTCGCCCACAGCATGGCATCGCTGCTGCTGGAAGCAGGCGAAAACCACATGAACGAAATGGGCCACCGCCTGGCCGATGAACAGGTACGCTTTCTGGAGCGCCAAATGGTGCGCCTGGAAGAGCGCTTCAATGACACCCGCGCCCAACTGCTCGAATTCCAGAACGAGCACGGGCTGGTATCACCCACCAGCACGGTGGAAAGCATCAACCAGGTCGTCGCTACCCTCGAAGCCGACCTGGCCCGCTTCCAGGCCCAGCGCAACGCCCTGGCCAGCTTCCAAAGCGCCCAATCCGCCGAGCTGCGCCAAGTAGAACGCAACATCGAAGCCCTGCGCGACCAGATCGTCGAACAACGCGACCGCCTGGCCCAAGCCACCGGCAACTCGCTCAACCGCATCTCGGCAGAATACGAAACCCTGGAACTGCAGGCCCAGTTCGCCCAGGAAACCTACTCCAGCGCCCTGGCCGCCCTGGAAAACACCCGCCTGGAAGCCGCCCGCCAGCTCAAACAAGTCAGCGTGTTGCAAAGCCCGCTCATGCCCGAATACCCCACAGAGCCCAACCGCCTCTACAACAGCACGGTATTCGCCATCATCACCATCTTCCTCGCCTTCATCCTCAGCATGATGATCATGATCATCAAAGACCACCGGGATTGATGAGCAAGGGGTAGGGCACCGTAGCGCGGCGTAACGAAAGAGCGAGAGAAACGAACGAAAGAGGCACCCGCAGCGGCGGCCCGGCGTGAAGGCGTCTGTAATACGCCCAAACCAAACAGGATAAGTAATGCGAACTACGTACGATGAAGCAGATGATATCCTGGTTCTGCACCTATCAGAAAAGCCTACCGTTAGGGAGGTTTCTCAAGATTGGCATACACATATTAGTTACGCAGAGGATGGCACGATCAATGAAATCGTCATTCTGGAGGCCTCGAAGCAAGGTGCATGGCCACTCTTAAAAAGCCAAGCCGCTTAACTAACCGCAACACCACTCCCGCTGCTCCTGCGGGTGCGCTCGTTTACACCGCGCTACGGGAACACCGCCAACGTTATGAGGCGTGGCACCAACCCCGTTTCGCGCCATAACGAGCAACCGCGTCAACACCTCGAATGGCGGCACCAACCCCGTAGCGCGGCGTAACGAAAGAGCGAGAGAAACGAGCGAAAGAGGCACCCGCGAAGGGCGGCCCTAGCCGCCCCGATTGAGCCACGGTGATCGAGCAAACCCCAGTGGCATATTCGGCACCCCTGACGGAGTGCTTCGCGGGTGCGCTCCGCTTACACCGCGCTACGGATGCATCGCCAACGATACTCATGGGCGAGCACCCGCGGCCCGGCGCGAAGGCGGCGCTAGCCGCCCCGACTGAGCCACAGCAAGGAAAAGCCATGGCGAACCGTACAAGCCATGATCAAAATTTCAAGAACCTGATTTTGGACTATCCACGCGAAGCCCTCGCTTTCTTTGCATCAGAAGAGGCTGGAGATTTACTGCCTAGCGTCAAAGTCACTCCTATTCGCCAGGAGCAATTAAAAGAGCGCCTGGGTGACAGATTTCATGAGCTAGACGTACCGTTGCTAGTAGAGTGGCCAAATGGGCAACGCGAAGCGCTACTGTTCACGCTAGAAGAAGAAACGGATCCCGGCCGTTTCTCGATCCACAGGCTGGCGCACTACACACTGCACCTGAGTGAGCTATTCGATACAGAACGAGTGGTACCGGTGGTGATTTTTTTGAATTCTAATAAAAAAGTGGTAGAAAGCCTGCATATTCGAAGTGAACGCCATAGCTACCTACAGTTTCACTATTTACATACACATTTAAATAAATTGCCGGCCAATCAGTATTTTAGTAGCCAAAATATCGTAGCACGGCTTAATTTACCGAATATGGCATGGGCAGAGAAAGATAAAATCGATGTATACGCCAATGCCATACAAGGCCTGTTTTCGCTGGAACCAAGCATTGAAAAGCAACTCAAATACATAGACTTTGTCGATATCTACAGCGATTTAAGCACAGATGAAAGAAAAGCCTACCAAAGGCGCTATCCTCAGGAGGAAAGCAAAATGGCTGGTTTAGCAGAGCGTCTTCGTACGGAAGGTATTCAGCAAGGCATGCAGCAAGGTATGCAACAGGGCATGCAACAGGGCCGTCAGCATGAAGCACAAAATATGCTGCGAAAGCTGCTCATGCTGAAGTTTGGCGAGTTACCGTCATGGGCCGATACCCAAATTGAGTCGGCTTCCATAGAGCAGCTGGAAAATTGGATGGAAGGCATATTGAGTGCCAACACATTGGAAGCCCTGATCGAACCTATTCAGTAACCGCTGACATTCACGCCATCATCGGCACCCCTAACGGGGTGCTTCGCGGGTGCGCTCCGCTTACACCGCGCTACAGGTGAATCGCCAACGATACGCAGGGCACCAACCCCGTAGCGCGGCGTAACGAAAGAGCGAGAGCAACGAGCGAAAGAGGCACCCGCAGCGGCGGCCCGGCGCGAAGGGCGGCGTCAGCCGCCCTGATCGAGCCACGATATTTAATGAATCATTGCAATAGCCTGCTCTATTCGAAACTACTCGGTCTATAATGAATCTATGGTTTCACAAGCTGTACTGAGAAGGGAGAAATCATGAGTCAGAAATCAAACCACGAGAAGCTAGCGATGGTGCGCAAAGGTAAGAGAAAAGATCCAATGCAAGACACGCGCTCACTCATGCAGTTTGCGAGCGAATCCTCTCGCGCGGCCATCCAAAGAAATTTGGCAGCAGGTGTTTCTGTGGTCTATGAACGTGATGGCTATCTGGTTGAAGAGTCGCCCGATCATCAGGTCAAGCAGCTTAAAAAGCTAAAACAAGCCCAGCCGTTCAATCTTAGGGAGTATTTGTGCCAAGGTTAAGG
Source organism: Vreelandella hamiltonii (assembly GCF_014651795.1). Taxonomy (NCBI): domain Bacteria; kingdom Pseudomonadati; phylum Pseudomonadota; class Gammaproteobacteria; order Oceanospirillales; family Halomonadaceae; genus Vreelandella; species Vreelandella hamiltonii. The sequence continues at coordinate 13,648 of NZ_BMXO01000003.1, forward strand.
CTTGTTGCTGGCCCAAATGGCTCGGGTAAAACAACCCTGACTCAATTTTTGCTTAGTAAGAAAATACCATTAGGGCAATATTTAAATCCTGATGATATTGCGAAGCATATTGAGCTAAATGATGTTATTGAAAAAACCTCAACCGCAATGTCTGAGGGCAAGGCGTCCGTAAAGTCTTTTGCTAAAGAGTTTGAAACGTATTTTGCTGCGATCTCTGCGCAAGCGATTGCCACAGGCCTGAGAGAGGATTGGTTGGAGTCTGGCCTATCCCTCACCTATGAATCTGTTATGAGTCATAGTAGTCACATAAGATTTGTTGAAAAAGCACTAGATTTTGGGTTTGAGCCCTACCTCTATTATATTTGCACATCAAGTCCTGAGATTAATCAGGCTCGTGTTGCACAAAGAGTTTCGAGTGGTGGGCATGATGTCCCTGCCGAAAAGATAATAAGTCGCTATCAAGCAAGCTTGTCACTTTTGCATGAAATGGTTGTGAAATGTAGAAGAGCTTATTTTTTTGATAATTCTAGTGAAATGCATCTGCATTTTGCAGAAGCCACACCTGATGGTTATTTAGATATCTACGAAAGCGAATTTAACAAAATTGATTCACTTTGGTTTGTCGATTCAGTGCTTAAAAAATGGGACAGATCTAAAGTGAGATCTGCACGCCCCTCATAACGCACGTAGCAATAAATAGCCGCCAACACCCGTATTAGCGGCCCTAGCCGCCCTGATTGAGCCAAGGTGATCGAGCAAACCCCAGTGGCATATTCGGCACCCCTGACGGGGTGCTTCGCGGGTGCGCTCTGCTTACACCGCGCTACAGGTGAATCACCAACGATACTCATGGGTGAGCACCTCGTAGCGCGGCGTAACGAAAGAGCGAGAGCAACGAGCGAAAGAGGCACCCGCGTGGGCGGCGCCAGCCGCCCCGATCAAGCCACGGTGATCGAGCAAAGCTCATTGGCCTCATCGGCACCCCTAACGGGGTGCTTCGCGGGTGCGCTCCGCTTACACCGCGCTACAGGTGAATCGCCAACGATACGCAGGGCACCAACCCCGTAGCGCGGCGTAACGAAAGAGCGAGGTCACGAGCGAAAGAGGCACCCGCGTTGGCGGCGCCAGCCGCCCCAATCAAGCCACGGTGATCGAGCAAACCCCAGTGGCATATTCGGCACCCCTCACGGGGTGCTTCGCGGGTGCGCTCTGCTTACACCGCGCTACAGGTGAATCACCAACGATACGCATGGGCACCAACCCCGTAGCGCGGCGTAACGAAAGAGCGAGAGCAACGAGCGAAAGAGGCACCCGCGTTGGCGGCGCCAGCCGCCCCGATCAAGCCACCACGCTCCATAACGCCTTACCGCCCAAAGCAAGCACGTAAAGGAATTCCATGCTCGATATTACACACCACGGCGGGGCAACGGGCGTGACGGGGAGCTGTCACCAGCTCATCCTCGATAGCGAACACTCACTGCTGATCGACTGCGGGCTTTTTCAGGGCGAAGACACCACCGAAGACACTTTCCAGCAGCTCCAGATCGAATTCGATATCAGCACCGTCAAAGCGCTGGTCATCACCCACGTACATATCGATCACGTAGGCCGCTTGCCCTACCTGCTGGCCGCCGGATTCAAAGGGCCCATCATCTGTTCCATCCCCTCGGCCAAACTGCTGCCGCTGGTGATCGAAGATGCCCTGAAAATCGGCTTCACCCGCAACGCCCAGCTCATCGAACGTTTCCAGCAGCAGTTGGAAAGCCAGATCATCAGCGTGCCCTACGGTAAATGGCACACCGTATTTGAAAAAACCGAAGAAGGCGGCATCACCACCCGAGTGAAGCTCAAGCGGGCAGGGCACATACTGGGCTCCAGCTACGTGGAAGTAGCCCACCAGCACCCCAACGGCGAGAAGGAACGGGTCATCTTCAGCGGCGATCTAGGCGCTCCCTACGCACCGCTACTGCCCGCGCCCCAATCGCCCTACGGCTGCGAACAATTGGTACTCGAAAGCACCTACGGCGACCGCCAGCACCCTGACCGCCGCCAGCGCCGCGCCACGCTGAAACAGGCCATCGAGCAAGCGCTCACTAACGGCGGCACGGTCATGGTGCCCGCTTTCAGCATTGGCCGAACCCAAGAGTTGCTCTACGAGCTGGAAGGCATCATTCATGAAGCCGAGCGCAACGCCAAACGCGGGCTGCCCAAAAGCCTATGGCAAACGCTGGAGATCATCGTCGATTCGCCGCTGGCCGCCCGCTTCACCCAGGTATACCGCGAGCTGAAACCCTACTGGGACGACGAAGCCCAACGCCGCCTGCGCAGTGGCCGCCACCCGCTCAACTTCGCCAACCTCTACACCGTAGACAGCCACGAAGCCCACGAGCGAACGGTCAGCTACCTGGCCAGCACAGGCCGCCCAGCGGTGGTCATCGCCGCCAGCGGCATGTGCGCAGGCGGGCGCATCATGAACTACCTCAAAGCCATGCTGGGCGATGAACGCCACCAGGTACTGTTCGTCGGCTACCAGGGCGCAGGCACCCCAGGCCGCGCCATACAGCAATACGGCCCGCGTGGAGGCTGGGTAGAGATCGACAATCAGCGATACGATATCAAAGCAGGCGTCACCTCCATCAGCGGCTACTCCGCCCACGCCGACCAGAAAGACCTGCTCAACTTCGTCAAACGCATGCGCCGCTGGCCCCACACCCTCCACCTGGTGCACGGCGAACAAACCGCCCGCAGCGCACTCAAACGTGAGCTGGAAGCGATGTACACCCGAAAAGGAAAGGGCGTGACAGTGATGAATGGTGAATAGTGAATAGAACCAACCTCATTTCACTGCTTAACGATCAAGCGCGGCAACACCGCGAAAGGCGGCAACACCTCGAATGGCGGCAACCACCCCGTAGCGCGGCGTAACGAAAGAGCGAGGTCACGAGCGAAAGAGGCACCCGCGAAGGCGGCCCTAGCCGCCCCGATCAAGCCACGGTGATCGAGCAAGCTCCTTTGCCTCACCAGCACCCCTAACGGGCTGCTTCGCGGGTGCGCTCCGCTTACACCGCGCTACGGGGCGCCGCCAACGATACGCATGGGCACCACCCCGTTTCGCGGCATAACGATCAAGCGCGGCAACACCTCGAATGGCGGCAAACACCCCGTAGCGCGGCGTAACGAAAGAGCGAGAGCAACGAGCGAATGAGGCACCCGCGAAGGCGGCCCTAGCCGCCCCGATTGAGCCACGGTGATCGAGCAAACCCCAGTGGCATATTCGGCACCCCTCACGGGGTGCTTCGCGGGTGCGCTCCGCTTACACCGCGCTACGAAACACCGCCAACCTCGAAAGCGTGCAATTACCCGCGGCGGTGGCCCTTCACGACACGGAATGCTGAAACGCCACCAAACCGCATCGAAACACCATCGGCAACCACTACCAAATGATCGAAATCAAAAATCTCTACAAGCGCTACCACAACCACCACGGTAGCGATTGGGTGCTGAAAGATATCAACCTCACCATACCCACTGGGGTGAGTGTTGGCTTGATTGGCCGCAATGGCGCGGGTAAATCGACCCTGCTGCGCCTGATCGCTGGTATGGATACACCTGAAAGGGGTGAAGTTATTCGTCACAGCCGCGTTTCATGGCCAGTGGGCCTGGCAGGAGGCATGCAGAACAACATGACGGGTCGGCAGAACGCCAAGTTCGTGGCTCGTGCGCAAGGATGTAATCCAGCAGAAGTAAAGCGAGTGCTGGACTTTGTGCAGGATTTTGCGGAAATCGGCGAAGCGTTCGATGAGCCCGTGCGCACCTATTCATCGGGCATGCGTTCGCGTCTCTCGTTCGGTTTATCGCTGTCGTTCGATTTTGATGTATATATCTCCGATGAAGCTACCGCCGTAGGCGACCGTGCCTTCAAGGCCAAGGCTCAAGCACTGTTCAAGGAAAAAGTGGGCAAGGCATCTCTCATCATGGTGTCACATGGTGAAGGTATTCTACGCGACCTTTGTCAAGTGGGTATTTATATCAAAGATGGGCAAGCCCATTGGTATGATGATATTAACGATGCCATTTTAGCTTATCATAATGATGTGGATAATCTTAACGGCACTGAAACTTCCGATGGTGATAGAGAAAAGTCTTTAGTAGCTTCTTCTAAAGAGCAATATGAGAAGGCCCTTAAAAGATTCAATGTGGCTGAAAAGCAGGCTCGGGGAGTTGGCCGTCAACTGTCACATGCAAGAAAAAGTGACTGGCCAAAAAGTGAAGTTGTGGTCCTGGAAGAGCTGTATTCAGAAGCGCAGCTAAAGTTGAAAAAAATGACCCGCCTGTTAAATGCAACTGACTTAGGTGCTAGAAGGAATCTAAAAAACAAGTTGGTGGCTTGTCAGGGAAGCGTAAAAGTTACCAAAACGCTTTATGATAGAGCGGAAAAAGAAGGTTGGGATGAAGATAAAAAGCGTGCGTTAGAGAAAGCTTTAAAAAACGCACAGCACCAGCAAGCTGAAGTAGAGGCCCAATTAGAAAAGTTGGATGGGCTAGATTAGCGATTTGTCGTTCAGTTAGCAAAAATAGGAGATTCAGGTTAGTGAATAGAATTGCCATTGTCGGCCATCCATCATCGGGTTACATGGACGTAGAAGCACTGCTGAAACAATATGGTATGGCAGAGGCAGCCCCTTCCAAAAGGGAAGGCATGAGCGTTCACGACATTCAAGCTTCGTTGCTAAAGGCACAAGGTGCAACATCTACATACCAAGCCCAGCAAGAAACAGAGCTTCAGCAGTTGGCGCCAAGTGAAGTTTGGCAGGGGCTCGCGCTGGATTTATTGTTAGGCAATCTGCATCAGCAGCAGGTATGGGGTTGGGCATCGCCAGAAACGCTCCCTCTGCTGAACATGTGGCATGAAGTGGATGCACACACCACCTTTTTGCTGGTGTACCAACATCCCGCCGTGGCCCTCCAGCAAGCTCTTGCGGCATCCGAAGCGGTCAGTATCCCCACCATATTGAACAACTGGGCCGCCTACCATGCGGCCTTACTGAGTTTTTATCTACGCCATACTGAACGTAGTCTACTGGTACATGGCCAGCTTCTGCTGGAACGGCCTGAGGTAGTGCTACCTTCGTTGCCTGGTTTAACAGCGCCGCAGGGTGGTGCTACACCTGCCACACGTAAGCCTGGCACGCTAGCGCATACGCTGGCCCAGGCAGGCTTGACCAACCCTGAACAGGTCGAGTCGGCTGCCAGCAGCGTTGGGTTGTATCTAAGCCAACAGGCTTTGAAGCACCACCCGGCTATGTCTATCTATGAAGAGCTGCAAGCCAGCGCGACACAACCGGCTTCTTCACTGGGTGAGCTAGCACCTGGCGCCTTGCTTGAGCATTACCACCAACAGCAGGCCACGCTACTTAGCAGCATTACCAGCCTCCAGCAGAAACTGGAAAAGCAATATCATGAACACGCAGCGTTGCAGCGTGAACATGACGCGTACAAGCAAGCAAATCAAGCAACGCAAGGCCCAAAGCTGAACGAGTTGCAGCAAGAAAACAGCATGCTGCTAGAACAACTGCATGTCGTGCAGGAAGAGCTGGAAAAGCTGCATAAAAAGCAGGCAGCTGCGCCCGTTAGAAAGGTAGAAGCTCCCTTGTATGGGGCTGCCGAACGTGTCAAAGCTCAGCTTACCTATCGCCTTGGGTCCGTGGTGGTCAACAGCAACAGCGCTAAAGATTTTCTGTACCTGCCAATAGCGCTCAAGCGTGAGCACAAAGCATTTCACCAGGAAAAAGCGGCGCGCAAAGACAAGAAACTACCGCCAATTTCGAAATATGCAGATGCCCACAAGGCCGAACAGGTAAAGCAGCACCTCTCCTATCGTCTGGGGCAGGTCATCATGGATAACACCCGTACACCACTGGGCTGGATAAAATTACCGTTTGCCTTGAGCAAAGAAGCCAAGGCGTTTAAACAAGAGCGCCAGCGCTAAGCCTGACATCAATGCCATAACACCAACACCATAGCGAGCACTCTATGACGGTTGCGCCCCACACCACATCACTGACCCAACTGCCTTCAGCCTTTAACGAAGAAGCGCTAACGCTGATGCAATGGCTGGATGCCTTGCACACATTGATGCCCCCCACCCAGCTTACCTATTGGGGAGCTGGTGCTGGGCATCAGGCACTGTTGAACTGGGCGGCAATAAAAGCTGTTGGTGAAGTAAGCCTGGTAGAGGGGCACTCCCATGCATTTACCTCGCTTAGCGAGCGTTGGCAGAAAAGCCACCCACACTGGCAGTTTCATAATGAGGTCATGGAAACAGGGCTAGATGAGGAGGGCATCTTTTATACCGCCAGCCATCAAACAGAAAGCGGCCTGTTATCCCCAGAAACATTGACTTCGCTATGGCCCCATATCGAACCAACGCATCAACAAGCGTGTGAACCCGTTCGCGTGGCCGACTGGGCCAAGCAGCACTGGACTTTGCCCGGACAATGGGTAGTGATCGATTATTTTTGTGATGCAGGGTTACTGGCTGCTCATGCTGCAGCGTTTCGCCAGGTAGAGGTACTGAAGGTGCGTGTCAGCACGCTGGAAACAGTACCTGAACCGATTACCGGGCAAGCCTGGGAACCTGCATTGAAACAGGCAGGCTATCGAGTGCTAAAGCGAGCCACTGAGCGGCACCCCCACATAGAGCAGTGGCTATGCATCAAACAGCAGGATAGTGATGTGGCGGCAGCCAACGAGTCGCTGGCGAACGTCCAGGCCGAATTGGCTGAAGTCAAAGGTAAACTTGAAAAAACGCATACCTGGTTCATGAACCGTAAGCAGCAAGCGATGGAGTTCGAACAGCAGGTGGCTGTACTGGAAAGCACGCTGAAAGCCACACAGGAAGAGCTGGCTCAAGCGCGGCAGCAGTCGGCACAGCTCAAGCTGCTGAAAGAATCGCTGGAACAGCTGTCTCAGCAGGTATCACAAGGGTTCACCATTCAAAGTGAGCAGCGTCAGCAGGCAACTAACGCATTAGGAAAACATATCACGCAATTGCTTCAATCTTCACAATCACAGCCCCCGAAAGAGGAAAAGGATAACCTATGAGCGCCCAGCCTCCCGTCGTCAAGCAGGCCATGCAAGCGTTCCGTCAGGGCAATTATGCGGCCGCCAAAGTGCTTTATCAAAAAGCCGCTCAGTATTATGGCGAGCATTTGTTCAAGGCCAATCTTTACCTGTGCGACAAGTACGCTGCCGGTGGTAGCAGTAGTTCAGCGGCCATTCCAGAAGGTACCGCGCTGCAAGCCACCCAGGCCCAGCGTCAATTGCATGAAACACAGCAATTGCTCGAGCACTACTACCAACGCTGCCAAGAGCTGGACTACCAGCGGTTAGACCGTTGATCAAACCCAAAGGTAATGGAATGAAAGTATTAACTGTATTTGGCACCCGTCCGGAAGCAATCAAAATGGCACCGCTGGCGCTTCAGCTGGCTTCCGACGAGCGTTTCGAAGCGAAAGTATGCGTTACCGCACAGCACCGCGAAATGCTGGACCAAGTGCTCTCGCTATTTGAGCTGACACCTGATTTCGATTTGAACATCATGAAACCAGGGCAAGATTTAAACGATGTCACTTGTGGGATACTGCAAGGGCTCAAAAACGTGTTTGAAGAATTCAAGCCCGATGTCGTACTGGTGCATGGTGATACTGCCACCACTTTTGCCACCACGCTCGCCGCTTACTACCAGCAAATACCCGTTGGCCACGTAGAAGCAGGCTTGCGTACCGGTAACCTCTATTCACCCTGGCCGGAAGAGGGAAACCGTAAACTGACCGGCGCGTTGGCAAAGCTGCATTTTGCCCCCACCGAAACATCCAAGCAGAATCTGCTGAACGAAGGCATCGCACCAGCGGACATACACGTAACAGGCAATACCGTCATCGATGCACTGTTGGATGTTGCTCATAAGCTGGACACTAATCAGGCATTGGCTCAGGCGCAAGCCTCGCGCTTCCCCATGCTGCAAGCAGACAAGCGCTTGATATTGGTAACCGGGCATCGTAGAGAAAGCTTTGGTGGTGGTTTCGAAAGAATTTGTCAGGCGTTGGCCGACACCGCAAAAGCGCACCCAGACACCCAAATTCTTTACCCAGTACACTTGAATCCCAATGTCCGAGAGCCGGTCAATCGCCTGCTGGCAGGGATCGACAATGTACATTTGATTGAACCTCAGGACTATCTGCCGTTCGTATACCTGATGAATCGTGCACACATCATCCTGACCGACTCAGGCGGTATTCAGGAAGAAGCGCCGTCCTTGGGCAAGCCTGTGCTGGTCATGCGTGATACCACAGAGCGGCCAGAGGCAGTCGAGGCAGGCACCGTAAAACTGGTAGGTACTGACGTAGCCACCATTACCAGCGAGCTGACGCGTTTGCTGACAGATGCAGACGCCTACGACGCCATGAGCTACGCCCATAACCCTTACGGTGATGGCACCGCATGCCAGCGCATCCGCGATGCATTGGCAGGCTAACAAAGTCTTTTGAAAGAAATATATCTGGGTCTGTGTTTTGACAGGCCACCCTTAACTGATCGAGTAACAGAACATCATGAAATTTGAAACCATCTCTATGATTGGCCTGGGCTACATTGGCCTGCCGACAGCCGCGGTCTTTGCTTCACGGAAGAAGAAAGTGATTGGTGTCGATGTCAACCAGCATGCGGTGGATACCATCAATAAGGGTGACATTCACATTGTAGAACCCGAGCTGGACATCGTCGTAAACGCTGCGGTGAAGCAGGGCTATTTACGCGCTACTACTACGCCAGAGCCTGCTGATGCGTTTCTGGTCGCGGTGCCTACCCCTTTCCATACTGATGAAAACGGCCAAAATCACAAGGCAGATCTAAGCTACATCGAAGCAGCGGCCAAATCCGTGGCAGCAGTACTTCAGCCGGGCAATCTGGTCGTACTGGAGTCTACCAGCCCCGTAGGCGCTACCGAGCAAATGGCAGAGTGGCTGGCAGAAGCGCGTCCAGATCTCACGTTCCCTCAAACCCACGGCGAAGCCTCCGATATCCGTATTGCTCACTGCCCCGAGCGAGTATTGCCGGGCCATGTCATTCGTGAACTGGTCGAAAATGACCGCGTCATCGGTGGAATGACCCCTAAATGTGCTGAGGCAGCCTGCGCGCTTTACCAAATCGTGGTAGAGGGTGAGTGTGTGGCCACGACAGCCCGCACCGCAGAAATGGCCAAACTGACAGAGAATAGCTTCCGCGATGTCAATATCGCGTTTGCCAATGAGCTGTCTACCATTTGCCATGAACTGGATATCAACGTCTGGGAACTCATTGCGCTGGCAAACCGCCATCCACGGGTGAATATCCTGACCCCTGGCGCAGGCGTAGGTGGGCACTGTATTGCGGTAGACCCCTGGTTCATCGTAGATGCCTGCCCCGAGCAAGCTCAAATTATTCGTACTGCCCGAGAAGTGAACGATGCCAAGCCGCAGTGGGTATTGGCACGCGTCAAAGAAGCACTCGAGTATTATCACCAGCAACACCCAGACGCCAAACGCAGCGACCTGACAGTGGCGTGCCTGGGCATTGCCTTCAAGCCGGATATCGACGATCTGCGTGAAAGCCCCGCATTAGGCATTGCCAAGGAAATTGGCAACTTGGGTTGTAAGCTTCAAGTCGTGGAGCCCAACATCGAATCCCTTCCCAAAGGTTTGGAAGGCGATAACGTCACTTTGGCAACCTTCGATGAAGCCATGGCACAAGCCGATGTCGTGTGTGTACTGGTGAAGCACAAGCCGTTCATTGCACAGAAGAAGGCGGTCAGCGGTAAGGAAACCGTGATCGATGCCGTCGGGCTGCTGGGTTAACCCTTCCCCTGTAAGCCGCCGTTAAACCAGGTGAGTGGTCTAGTTGAGGCTCCCATGACCCCAACCACCACTCACCCTGTCACTATTCATCATTCCATCATTCACGGAAACCCATGGACGAGCTTCTCAAATACGCCACACATCTAGCGGATCAAACCAGCCACGCCCTCAGCTTGCCTATCAAAGGGCGAGTAGCGTACGTGGTCAGTCATGGTCAAAGTTATGCCAGTAATGGCTATGCGATTCGCACGCAAGGTGTCGCCAAGGCCCTCAATCAGCATGGGTTGGAAACACTCTGTTTTGTGCGGCCGGGAAGACCGTGGGAATTAAAGCAGAATACTCAATCTGTACGCCCTGAAGTGACGATTCAAGGGGTACGTTATATTCATAGCCGTTGGCCTGACGATGTCGCCCCTACCCATGAGCGCGAACATCTCGAAGCCAGCGTACAGCATTTCATGACGTTATTTAGCGTCTACCGACCCGAGGTCGTGCTGGCAGCGTCCAACTGGATCGTTGGCTTGCCTGCCTGGGTAGCGGCCAAACGCCTAGGCTTACCGTTCTACAATGAAGTACGTGGTTTCTGGGAGTTGTCGAAGGCAGCCCACGACCCAGCGTACGAAGGCAGCAAAACCAGTCAAATAGATGCAGAACGCGATACCTTCGTGGCAAAGCAGGGGCGTGCGACCTTTACACTCAATGCACCCATGCAAGATGAACTGATCAAACGGGGCATAAAGCGTGAAAACATCAAGCTGGTACCCAATGGCGTCAGCCAGTTGCCCAATGTGGTGCCTGCCGACCCGGCGCTGAAAAAGCAGTTAGGCATCAACGAAGATGAACAGGTCGTGGGCTACATTGGTAGCCACAGCGTGTATGAGGGCCTGGATACGCTTGTGGAAGCCTGTGCCGCGTTAGTCAAGCAGGGGGTGAAAATCAAGCTATTGCTGGTGGGTGATCACCAGCCGGTCACCGGGGCGAAAACCACTCCTGATAGCGAAAGCACCCCGCCTTGGGTCATCAAGACAGGTCGAGTCCCTCATGAGCAAGTGTCACGCTACTACGCATTGATCGACCTGGTAGTCATTCCTCGTAAGCCTTTGCGCGTCTGTGAACTAGTGCCACCCATGAAAGCCGTTGAGGCGCTGACGCATGGCAAACAACTGTTGATGAGTGATTTGCCCGCGCTGAGGGCCGTTGTTCCAGCGCATACCAATGTGACGTATACCGAACTCAAGACACCTGATGACGTTTCCCAAGCAATCAAGGCGTGTTTGGCAAGACCAGCGAAAACTGACCTAAGCGGCATCGAGCATCTGACGCTATCACATAGCGTAAAACCGATGGTGGCGTTACTGAAAGGTACTGTAGCCGCTAAGCCAGCAAGCGGGCAAACTGGCAAAGCCAAGCCCCAATCCAAGGCAGCCGTAGGCGACTTTGCGAGCATTAGCCAGCGTTTTTACAAGAAGGGGGAGATCAGCAGCGTCGTCCGTGCCATTCGTGAACTGTGCAATGCCGGGGCGAAGCTCGATAAACCGCAGCGTGACTTTTTGGCCTTCGTTGAAGGTATGGCACGCCTGAAAGGCGGTTGGCCAGTGCCGCCGCGCCAGCCCAATCCTGGGCTCATGACCCAGCGGCGGCATGCTCTTTACTGCCTGCATCAATCCGTACCCCATGCAACCAATGGGTATGCTACCCGTTCGCATGGCATTGCCGTGGGATTGCAGCAAGCGGGCTGGACGGTTCGTGTCACCACACGCCCAGGCTTCCCGTGGGATGCCGGTGCCAAAGGCCTGCACAAGGGGTATCACGAAACTCAGGTAGACGGGGTCACGTATGCCGCGGTGGCCGGGTGGAACCTGAGCAAGACCCCCTTGGACTACTATCTTGCCGAGGCGGCCGATCACTACGTACGCGAAGCGCAAACCAGTGGTGCCGAAGTCATCATTGCCGCTTCCAACCACATTACGGCACTGCCTGCACTGATGGCAGCTCGCCGCCTGGGCTTGCCATTCGTGTATGAAGTACGTGGCTTATGGGAAGTGACCCAGGCATCGACACAGCCGGAATGGGCCGACTCCGAGCGTTACCACCTCATGCGGGAACTGGAACAGCAAGCCGCCCGAGAAGCTGATCTTGTCATCACCCTGACCGACGAACTGCGACGTGAGTTGGCAGAATGGGGAGTCGAAGAAGATAGCATCGTCGTCATTCCCAACGCGGTCAATGCCGACACCTTTGTGCCTACTCCTCGTGACCCTCAGATTGCCGAAGTCTTGGGGTTGAAGGCAGGGGTGCCTGTGATTGGATATGCAGGCAGTGCGGTAGCGTATGAGGGCCTGGAACTGCTGCTGGAAGCCATGGCCCAGCTAAAACATCACAAACAGGACTTTGTGTTCGTGCTGGTAGGTGACGGTAAAGTGATCGATACCGTCAAGGAAAAGGCCAAAACGTTAGGCATTGAAAATCAATGCCGATTCACTGGACGAATCCCGTTCGAGGAAGTGCCGCGTTACCTTTCCTGTATGGACATCATGCCGGTGCCCAGGCTTTCGTCTGCCGTCACAGAAATGGTATCTGCGTTGAAGCCTCTCGAAGCCATGGCCATGGGAAAAGCCGTGGTACTTTCGAACGTATCGCCGCACCTCACCATGGCCGGTGATAACGAACGCGCCTGGTTGTTCGAAAAAGATAGCGCAGAAAGCCTTGCAGAGGCCTTGAATACGCTGATCCAAAAGCCATTATTGCGCGAGCAACTGGGGCAAGCTGCCCGTCAATGGATCGAGCAAGAGCGCACCTGGAACTACGTTACACAGAACTACCACCAGGCGCTGCTCCGGTTGGAGAAGCCTGGCAGGCATGAAGCTGCCCCCGCCGCTAAATCGCTCGATCAGATAACACTGGGATTGATCGCTGACCAGTTCACGACTGACACCTTGGCCAGTGGCGTCAAGGTCGTCGCGCTCTCACCAGAAAACTGGCAGCGAGAGCTGGAAGAGCAGCCCATCGATGTCATGTTCGTAGAATCGGCCTGGAAAGGTAACGATTGGGCCTGGCATCGCAAGGTGGGCTACTACAGCGATGAAGAGTTTGAATCGTTGAGCGCACTATTGGCCCATTGCCGTGATAATGGCATTCCTTCGCTGTTCTGGAACAAGGAAGACCCTGTTCACTTCGACCGTTTCCGCAAGACGGCCGCGCTCTGCGATCACGTATTCACAACGGATTCCAGAAGAATCATTCCTTATCTGGCAACACCGAATGCCCAGACACAAACGGTCAGTAGCTGTGCATTTTACGCATCACCTAAGATTCACAACTTGTTGCCTTCAAAGCGCCCATGGCAACACACAGCCGCTTATGGCGGCACTTACTACGGTAAGCGTTATCCTGAGCGTACCGAGTACATGGACAAGATCATGAGTGCCGCCGCTCCTTTGGGCTTAACCATCTATGATCGCCAGCACGATGACCCAGACTCACCTTACAAATACCCAGGTGGCCTGGGGAGCTACGTGGCGGGTAGTCTCAGCTATGAGGAGATGATCGAGGCCTACAAGGCGCACCCCGTACAAATCAACGTGAATTCGGTGCTGGATTCTCCCACCATGTTTTCGCGCCGCGTGACAGAAGCCGCGGCCTGCGGCGCACCTATCATTTCTGGCCCTGCCCTGGGCATGAACCGCTATCTGGAGGAAGCAGGGCATGTCGTGCGTCTGGAAAGTGAAGCAGCCCAGGCGCTTGAAAATCTGATGCATCACGATGCCTACCGCTGGCGTGTGGCTCTTAAAGGCGCAAGAGCAGTGATGCGTGCCCACACGACGCAAACACGCCTCACACAAATGTTACGCACGGCGGGTATGCGGGTGTTGGCGCCTTCACTACCGCGTATTAGCCTGTTCAGTGAAACCCTGACAGAAGCAGCAGCGCAAGGCATCGTTCATCAGACGGTGTGGCCTGCCAGAGTAGCTGCCACCACGTGGAGTGAGGAAGCAAAAGCGCTATTGGCAGCAGTGGGTATCGAGTGCCTCGAAGCAAAAAACACCGAAGTGCAGGCCAACGAATATTGGCTAAGTACCCAAGCCAGTGCGCTGGAAAGTGCCGAGCCGGAAGATATCGAAGACCTGGCATGGACGACGGCTTATTCTCCCTATACCCGCAGTGTATTGGATAGAGCCGACTCACTTACTGCGGGCGAGTGGGCCGGTGTAGCGTATGTGAGTGATCGGGTCGAAAGCAGTTTTCAGCTGATGTTGGCGCAGGACTCGCAAAACATCGAGCAGCTCGTGTCATTGCACCGCCATACGGAAGCGTTGGCATTACGCAAACCATCCAAACACTTTGCCCAGGCACCTAACGTTGTGCCCAGCAAAACCGTGGTCATTGCAGGGCATGATCTGAAGTTCATTAAGCCCTTTTACCCCTATTTCACCAAAGCGGGTATGCGGCTACTGCTCGACTTTTGGAATGGCCATAACCAGCACAATGAAACAGCCAGTAAGCGGCTGGTACGACAGGCAGATACCATTTTCTGTGAATGGATGATGGGCAATGCCATTTGGTACGGCAAACATAAGCTAGAGGGCCAAAGGCTGATAGGGCGCTTGCATGCGCAGGAACTCCGCAGCCCTCTGTTCGAGCAAGTACCCTTCAATCTGTTCGACACCGTGATTTTTGTTGGGCCTCATATGTTGAGGCAGGCCATTGCGCGGAATGAAGCGTTGGAAAAAAATGGGGTCGTCATCTACAACGGGGTAGACGTTGAAGCGCTAAGGGCAGTGCCTCGTAAGCCAACCAATGGGAAGGTACTCGGCATTGTCGGTATCGTCCCGCAGAGCAAGCGCCTGGATCGTGCGCTGGACATACTGAAAGAACTTCGCAAGGAAGACAAAGAATACACGCTGCGAGTGAAAGGTAAGCAGCCTCACGATTTTCCCTGGATGAAAAACCGTCCAGAAGAAATGGCATGGTACGAGGCTCAGTACCAACGCCTGGAGGATGACCCTGACCTCAAAGGAGCGGTGTACTTCGACCCACAAGGCAACGACATGCCTGAGTGGTATGCAGGCATTGATTTCATTCTATCTGTCAGCGATCACGAAAGCTTCCATTTGGCAGTAGCAGAGGGTGCTGCCGCTGGCTGTAGGCCAGTTGTCTTACCTTGGGAGGGAGCTGATGAGATATATTCATCAAGTTGTATATGGCCAGATTTTTTCGCCTTGGTGGAAGCTATTTTAAAATGCCGCTCAGAAAAAAAAGAAGCTGAAAGTATAGAGGTCGAGAGTTTTTCAATTCAGAAAATTTCAGATTCCATGAGAATGGCTTTCTAGACTTAATTGGTGACTTGGTATGCCTTTTAGAATAGCATTATGGGGTGGTGGGTTTTCGAGTTATCCTTTTGGCCTTTCTAAAAAAGGAGACTTTGAGGTTTTTAATTTTTCCAAAAAAAAGAGTGGTTTTGTTTTTGATGATAATAAGGTTGTAGTTAATACCCCTGAAGTGATAGGGGTATACCAATTTCTGAAAAAAACAGCATTTGAAAATCTAAAGTTTTTAGGTTTAGAGCGCCAAAATGAAATGTTTGATGTTCTATTGGTTGATTTTATTAGCAATGATGTTTTTTTCTTAATATCAAAGTTGGTGAACGATAAAAAATCTTCTTTTGGTAATCAAGAAAGTAAGAGAGAACAGCCCCTAAGCTTTTATTTAGCTGAGGTTGGCCAAGCGCTTAATGTTTTAAAGAACGAGCTCATGAGATTTGTTTTGAATAATCATGAGTTATATCAAAAATTGGTTTTAAATGAAATTTATCTTCCAGTAAGTTTTGCTGCAAAAAATAATGAAGTTGAGCGAGATTGCATTCCCCAGTTAAATAAATTTTTGAATGAGATTTATGAGGAAATAAAAAATACGATACCGAATGTTTTTGTAATTAATTACGCGGAGAATGAACTTGATTTTTCATATACTGATGATGTGTTTTTTCTTCATACAGAAAAGTCCATTTATAGGCAGCTTGGGTTTTTGAAAGAGCTTTCCATGGGAGTTAAAAACCATGTCTTGTTTAACGAGAGGAAGCCTGTGATAGTAAATAGTAAAGATTCTGTTGCCGAGCTGATTGGCATAGGCCAAAAAGATAAAGATAACATCTGTGAATTGGTAGATTTCATATTATCAGGAGATTCTTTAGGGTTTTATAATAAGCTGTGTGATGAAAAAAAATTGAGCTTAATATATGGAGGGGCTGAATATTGTTGCGATAGCTCATTTTTAATGTATCAAACTAATTATCTTTGCTTTAGGGGTTCGAGTGAAGATATAGAGTTTGTTTTAGAGCAAAGACATTTAAATGTTTCTGCTGTTTACTTTAGAAAAGTCGGCGTGGTTTATAAGTTTGATGCAGCTATTTTTCCGACTGAAGCAGTGGAGAAGAAATTAGAAAAGCTTAAAGCTTATACGAAAAATAAAAATCGAGAATGGAAAGGTGTGTTTTTGTCTTATTCAAGACCATACCACTATTTTTATGATATGCTACCTGCCTTTTATTATAATTATCTAAGCATGAGTCCTGAAAGAAAGGGAAAGTTTACTTCTGTTCATATTTCTAGTTTTGATTTTTTGGATATTTCTGTTTTTAATTTTCTTCCCAAGATTAATGCTCTAGATTTTGACAGTGAAGAAGAGCTTAATGATTATTTGTTTGAGAATGGCTTTTTGATTAAGCTTGGGTATCCAAATTCCTTTCTCGAAAATGAAGGATACTTTGGCGGTTTTAGAAATCAATGCATAGAGCAGTTTGATGATGCTTTATTGTCATCGGTTTGTGACCCCATGAATAATGAAGAAGACAAAGTGATAGAAGAATCCGACTTTGTTTTATGGGTCGGTGTTTGTGGCGAAAAACGGAGATGGAAAGAGCAAGAAAAAGGTATTTTGCTTTGTATTGATGAGCTAAAAAAACAATTTAAAAAGATATGTGTGATTGTTGATGGCATAACTGCTCCTGTAACAGGGCATGTTAATGTGGCTAGTGCTACTAAAGAAAACGAAATTTATAAAAGATTATGTGATCAGCACAAAAATGATAATGATGTTGTTTTTGTTAGCTTGATTAGCCAGAGCGCGGTTAGGAAAATTAGATGCTCTCAGTTTGTTGATGTGTTCCTAACAGGGTTTCTTACAGACTCTATGTATCCCGCAAGATTTGGTAGGGCTGTTGGTATTGGCCACGGTTCGTATGCAGCCAAAGAAAAATATAAAGAGCATATTCATCCGAACACTATTGTTATTAAAAGTGATCGTAAACGAGATGAATCTATTTTTAAAAAAGCAAGTCATAATTGGGCCAGGCAAAGCTATTCAATAAGGTCAGGCGACGTGCTGCTCCAGTTTAAGAAAATTTTAAAGGAGAATTTTTAATGATGAAGTTTTTAGACTGTACTCTGCGAGATGGTGGATATTACAATGCATGGGATTTTTCGGGCGATCTTGTCCACACATACTTAAACGCGATGCAAGCCGCAGGTGTTGATATTGTTGAGCTTGGGTTGCGTTCGCTTAAAAATGTAGGTTTCCAGGGGCCCTGTGCATTCACAACAGATGAGTTTCTTAGGAACTTGAAAATTCCTACAGGCCTGACTGTTGGTGTAATGGTTAATGGAAGCGAGCTTGTAGGAAAAACATCACAGTTAGAGGTTTTGGAACGCCTGTTTCCAAACGATGCAGCAAACTCACCAGTCGACCTTGTACGTATTGCCTGTCATGTGCATGAGTTTACCGATTCGTTACCTGCTGTCTCTTGGTTGAAGCAAAGAGGATACCGCGTTGGCTTTAACTTGATGCAAGTGGCTGATCGCACTGAGCAAGAAATTAAGGAGCTCGCGAGAGAAGCTAATGCATATCCTCTTGATGCCCTTTACTTTGCTGATAGCATGGGGAGTATGAACCCTGATCAAGCAGCGCAAATTATTCAGTGGATACGCACTGAGTGGTCTGGGCCTATGGGTATCCATACCCACGATAATTTAGGCTTGGCGCTTTCCAATACTCTGCGAGCGATAGATGAAGGCGTTACGTGGGTAGACTCGACTGTTACTGGAATGGGGCGCGGGCCTGGCAATGCACGCACTGAGGAGCTTGCTATCGAAATTGCTGAGCGTCGTGGTAAGCCAATTAATATGGTGCCTTTGATGGCGCTACTGCGTGAGCATTTCAAACCTATGCAGGCCCATTATGGATGGGGCACTAATCCTTATTACTACCTGGCGGGAAAGTATGGCATCCATCCTACTTATATTCAGGAAATGCTCAGTGATTCTCGCTACAGTGAAGAGGATGTTTTGGCTGTAATTGAGCACCTTCGCCGGGAGGGTGGCAAAAAATTCAGCCTTGGCACTCTAGATGCAGCCCGACATTTTTATCGTGGGAAGCCTGAAGGGCGGTGGTCTCCCAAAGAGCGTTTTGTCGGCCGTGAGGTCTTGCTGCTCGGTACTGGCCCAGGTGTAGCCCGCCATCGAGATGCATTAGAGCGCTATATCCACGTCCATAAGCCGCTTGTATTAGCGTTAAACACTCAAAGTGCCATTGATGCTGCGTTGATTGATTTACGTGTGGCTTGTCACCCTGTGCGTCTATTGGCTGACTGTAAGGTGCACACTCGGCTACCTCAGCCATTGATCACCCCCTATTCCATGCTGCCACAAGATGTGCGCGATTCTCTAGGTGAAAAACAAGTATTCGATTTTGGACTCAACGTTCAGTCAGATAGCTTTGCCTTTGAAACGACACATTGCACTTTGCCAACCTCCTTAGTAGTAGGCTACGCCTTGGCAGTAGCTACCAGCGGACAAGCTAGCCGTATTTTGATGGCGGGTTTTGATGGCTATGGAGCCGAGGATCCGCGCAGCAGTGAGATGCACCAGCTGCTTGAGCAGTATCAGAGTGCTCATGGGGCGCTTCCAATCACGGCGATTACGCCAACGCGTTATGGGTTGCATAGCGAATCGGTTTACGCTCTTTAGACCGTGCGCACTATTTATGAGCTTTGGTTACTCTTTCTAAAACGTTGCGAGCACAAGAGGTGGCTATGCGCAGTGTCGTCATGATTCCAGCCCGTTATGGTTCTAGCCGCTACCCTGGTAAACCGCTAGTTCCCCTGTTGGGCAAACCAATGATCTTGTGGGTCGGCGAGCTCTCGGCCCGGGCAGTCGGTACCGAGAACGTTTACATTGCCACCGAAGACAGCCGTATCGCTGAAGTGGTCGAGGCCGCTGGCTTTCAGGCGGTCATGACCACCGACGATGCCCTAACCGGCACCGACCGTCTAGCCCAGGCCGCCGAGCAGGTCGAAGCCGATCTTTACATCAATGTGCAGGGCGATGAGCCGCTAGCCGACCCAGCAGACATCCTTAAGGTACGTGATGCCAAACTGGCCCATATGGATGCCATCATCAATGGGGTCAGTTGGATAGGCGAGAGCGAAGACCCCTACAGCGTCAATATACCCAAGGTGATCACCAACGAGCGCGGCGAGCTAGTCTACATGTCGCGCCTAGCCCTGCCTGGCTTCAAGGACAGCAAATGCGCTCCCGAGCGCTACAAAAAGCAAGTCTGCATCTACGCCTTTACTCGGGAAGAACTTTCCGCCTTTCGTGGTTTTGGTCGCAAGAGCGAGCTTGAGCATGCTGAGGATATCGAGATTCTGCGCTTTTTGGAGCTGGGCAAGACCATTCGCATGGTAGAAACCCAGCCCGGTAGCTTGGCGGTGGATGTGCCCGAGGATGTGGCCAAAGTAGAGGCCGCAATGCGCCAAGCGGGTCAGGTACAGGCATGAGGTATCCGTTCACCGATTACACCACCTTGGTCTTCGACTGCGACGGCGTTGTTCTCGAATCCAACCAGGTCAAGACCGATGCTTTCTACCAAGCGACCTTGCCCTACGGGGAAGCCGCCGCTCAGGCCATGGTCGATTACCATGTCGCCAACGGCGGGGTGTCGCGCTACAAGAAGTTTGCTCATTTCCTGGAGCAGATCGCACCGAAACATGCCGCGCAGCGGAATCTTGCCGAGCAGTCCCCTGACTTGGAAGCACTACTGCAGGCCTATGCCGGTTATGTGCGGGACGGGCTCTTGAGCTGTGAGGTGGCCCCGGGGTTGAAAGCACTCCGAGAGAAGGCCCCCAACGCTCGCTGGCTGATTGTCTCAGGCGGTGACCAGGTTGAGTTGCGTGATGTATTTGCCCAGCGAGGCATCACCGCGTGGTTCGATGGCGGCATCTTCGGCAGCCCTGACAACAAGGATGAAATCCTGGCCCGTGAGCTGGCCTCTGGCAATATCCAGCAACCTGCACTCTTTCTGGGGGACAGCAAGTATGACTACCAAGCGGCCTGTGCCGCTGGGCTGGACTTCGTGTTTCTAAGCGGCTGGAGCGAGGTTGAGCGTTGGGAAGAGTGGATCAATCAAAAGAAAATCACGAGTGTGACGTCGCTTTCCGAGCTTGTCTGACACCATCTGCTTATATCGCTACCGGAAACTTGAGTTGTTATGATTTTAAAGAGAATGGGTTCTGTAGAGTTGGGGAACTGCGTCGATAAAAAATTGCAGCAGCTCTCAGAGCATACAGGTAACCAGGCGTTAGGCGAGCAGTTAATCAAGAAGCAACAGCTTGAATTAGCCCCTTTCAAAGCCGTTGATTTTTCTGGCTGGGGTGACTGGGAGCAGGATCCACTAAAGAATCGTAGTTGGCAGTGGCGGCTGAATTGGCTGTCGTTTCTATCTTACTTGATGGCATACCATCGCGCCTCTGGCGATGAGGTGGTACTGGGCTTTTCTGGGGAGGCGATTCAGTCATGGCTAGATGCTTACTTGGAAACGGATATCAGCTATCCCTTCGAGTTTATCTGGCACGACCATGCCACTGCATTGCGTGCCGAACAGCTGGTGCTGTTTGCCTACTACTGCCGCGAGCATGCCCCCGAGTGGGCGAGCAAGCACACTGAGTTCCTGGCTACCTTGGAACAGGCACTGGTGGTGCATGGCCAGTGGCTGGCCAAGGACAGCTTCTACTCCGAGCACACCAATCACGGCCTGGAGCAGGCGCGGGTACTGTTGCTGCTCGGCACCGTGTTTGAGGGTGAGCAGGCCCGCGAGTGGCAGCAGATCGCTATTCAGCGCATCAGTAGCGAGCTGACGTTTGCCTTTACCGATGAGGGCGTACACGTCGAGAACAGCCCGGCCTACCATGTCTTCGTTTTCAAGGTGTTCCTGGGCATTATCAAGGACTACCCTGAGGAGGTGCTGGGGAATCTGGCCGAGCAGTTCAGCCAATTTTCAGCCAAGGCGCTATCCTTCATTACCCACATCCTGCGCCCGGACGGCAAGCTGCCGCCCATTGGCGATACCGAGCAACTGCCTACCTCTGATGCTTATCGTGAGATGTTTGGTAATACGATAGAGTATCAGAATTTTTTATACGCTATTAGCCAAGGCAGCCAAGGTTTAAAGCCCAACAAAAACAATCAGGTTTATGCGAAATCCGGTTATGCTGTGTTTAGAGACTGTTGGCCAAGTAGCGCTTATTTTTCTAAAGCTTTTCATATCATCGCGAAGATTGGTTGCTCTAGCAGGTATCACCACCAACAAGACGAAGGCCATGTAAGTATTTACGCGGGTGGTGAAGATTGGTTGATCGACTCGGGGCTCTATAATTATATCAATAAAGACCCTGTTAGAAAGTATATGCGAGGGCGGCTTGCACATAATGTGCCTATCGTTTCCAATGCTCGTTATGCTGATGACTTTGAACATAGGTTGAGCGCGTGGCGTATTGAAAGCTATTCGGAATTGCGCGAATTACCATACGTGAATATGCATTTGGATGTGCTGCCGTCTGTTTCACATCAAAGGCGTTTGCAGTTTGACTCCCTCGCTAAAGTAGTCAAAATATCCGACACTATTCGCTGCCTAGAGGCAAGCAGACGTAATGTAACTCTTCAATGGCATTTTCCTAAGGACAAGCGTATTTCCATCGAAGGGCAGCAGGTGATTGTTGCCAGTAAATCTGGTAACAAGCTTACCCTGTGCTTTGAGGGTGCCTCTCCTGATGATATCTCCATTGTAAAGGGCCAAAAGGGCGAAAAAGTTTTAAGCTGTATTTCGTATAAGGCTAATAAAGTTGAGCCTAGTCAGTGTGTCAGGGTTCTTTTTAGGAGCAAGAAGGAACTTGATGTGGTGACAAAGTTTTCGTTCTTAATGGCGAATAAACACATTGCGCCTCTGGATGAAACTGTCTGCCCTGATATAAAATCACTTTCTTCATTGGTGTCAGGTATTTATGGTTCAGATAGTGTAATCAAAAATTCTGTCATGCTGGGTTCGCACTCCTTCTGCAGTCAACTAGCCAAGCTGCATAGAGACCAAAAGGTGGGGGCGGCAAACCTTCTGATGAGCACTCCCCTTCAATGTTCTGAAACCCTTGCAAATTTAGAAAAAAATTATCTCTCGCCTTGGGTGTCTTGTGCTGCATTAAACTTAACAGGCACTGCTCCTGTGTCTGTTGATGAAGGTATTTTGGATGGTGTTGCTGGAATAGATTTGTTGGTGGTAACAAAGGCAGGCTTTGAGGAAAATGAGTTGGAAAGTGCCATGCTTTTAATGTTACCTCAGCTTTTGAATAGAATGAATGCTGATGGGCGTGTGTGGATCTCGGATGACCTGCCTGAGCGATGTAAAAGACTATGTATAGATATTGTGCATAGAAGCGAAAAGTCCGTAGTCTTGGTTGTTGGCTTGGATTGAAAAGTGGTATGTGTAAAGCATTGATAAGAATATGCGTTGTAAAAATTCTTTTGCTTTTAATTATTTTTGAATTTTAAAGACGGAAATACTATGTGTGGCATTGTTGGCGCGATTAGCGCAAAGGAAAGCACCGATTTTCTACTCGCAGGGTTATCCACCCTGGAGTATCGCGGCTACGATTCGGCAGGCTTGGCGGTACTCAATAATGGGTTGCAGCGCGCCCGTGCCAAAGGGCGCGTGGCGGAGCTGGCCAGCAAAGTGGTTGAAGGCGGCATCAATGGGCAGGTGGGCATTGCTCACACTCGTTGGGCCACCCATGGCGTGCCCGCCGAGCGTAATGCGCACCCGCACATTTCCGCAGGGCTGGCGGTAGTGCATAACGGCATCATCGAAAACTACGAGTCTCTGCGCGAGCAGCTTCAGGGCTTGGGGTATGTGTTCACCTCGGACACCGACACCGAAACCATTGCCCACCTGATTCAAGCCTGCTTCAAGGGCCAGATTGGCGAACCCGCAGAGAACCTCTTCTCCGCCGTGCAGTGCGCCGTGGCGCATTTGAAGGGTGCCTTCGCGCTGGCGGTGATCAGCGAAGAGGAACCGGATTGCCTGGTGGTGGCCCGTGAAGGTTCCCCGCTTATGCTGGGCGTGGCGGAAGATGGCTACTATGCGGCTTCTGATGCCTCTGCACTGCTCTCCGTTACCAGGCGCATGATGTATCTGGAAAACGGCGATGTGGCCCGTTTGAGCCGCGACGCCGTGGTGATCGTGGATGCGGTGGGGCAAGGGGTCGAGCGCGACGTCGTGACCTCTAATCTAAGTGCCAATGCCGTCGAGCTGGGCGATTACAGCCACTACATGCAGAAGGAAATCTTCGAGCAGCCCCAGGCGCTGGGCAACACGCTGGAAATGATCAGCGGGGCAGGGCAGTTGCAGCCCGGCATCTTTGGTGCGGAAGCCGCTGAGATTTTCCAGCAGGTGGAGTCTGTTCTGATTCTAGCGTGTGGTACCTCTAGCTACGCAGGCATGACGGCAAAGTACTGGATCGAGCAGGTGGCCGGCATTGCCTGCAACGTGGAAATTGCCAGTGAGTACCGCTATCGCCATAGCGTGCCCAACCCGAAGCAGTTGGTGGTGGTGATCTCCCAATCGGGTGAAACCGCCGATACCCTGGCGGCGCTGCACCACGCCAAGGCGCAGGGGCATACCTTCACCCTGGCGATCTGTAACGTGCCGGAATCTGCCATCGTGCGTGAAACGGCGCTGCGCTTTATTACCCGAGCAGGCCCGGAAATCGGGGTGGCCTCTACCAAGGCGTTTACCACTCAGCTCAGTGCGCTGTTCCTGTTGACGCTGCTATTGGCCAAGGCGAAACAGCGGTTGAGCGAAGCAGACGAAAAGGCCTACCTGGATGAGTTGCGCCACCTGCCTATCGCGGTAGACAGGGTACTGGCGTTGGAGCCCAGCATCGAGCAGTGGGCGCAGCATTTTGCCCATAAGCACCATGCGTTGTTCCTGGGCCGTGGGCGGCATTACCCCATTGCAATGGAAGGTGCCCTGAAGCTCAAAGAGATCTCTTACATTCATGCGGAAGCCTACCCAGCGGGTGAGCTGAAGCATGGGCCGTTGGCACTGGTGGATTCGGAAATGCCTGTGGTGGTGGTCGCGCCCAACGATGAAATGTTGGAGAAGCTCAAAGCCAACATGCAGGAAGTGAGTGCCCGTGGCGGTCAGCTTTACGTGTTTGCCGATGGCGGCAGCGCGGTGAAGTCTTCCGACGGCGTGAACGTGTTGATGATGCCCGAGCATTACGGGCTGCTGTCTCCGGTGCTGCATGTGGTGGCACTTCAGTTGCTCTCTTACCACGTAGCGTTGGTGAAAGGCACCGATGTTGATAAGCCGCGTAATTTGGCGAAGAGTGTGACGGTGGAGTGAGGTGGTTTGGGTGGCTGTATCGGGGCGGCTAAACGCCGCCCTTCGCGCCGGGCCGCCGCTGCGGGTGCCTCATTTGCTCGTGCCTCGCAAGATTCGTTACGCCGCGCTACGGGGTTCAGTGCATGCACTTGTAGCGCGTGGTAAGCGGAGCGCGCCTGGGAATTAATGCGTTGGCGGTGCCGATGGGGCGTGGGAGTTAACTTCTGATAAGATATTCCAAGGGGCCTGCTGGCCCTTTTTTGTCGTTGGGTGTTCAGGGGAGAACAGCTTTTCGGTCATTGGCCGCATGGTGGCGCAGGGAGCGTTATAAAAAAAAGACCTGATAGGGGATACCATGGCAGATGCACAGGAAACCATCGTTCAGTTGGAAGCACGGTTACAGGCGCTGGTGGAACATTATGCGGTTGAGCGGGGAGAAATGGCGGAAAAGCTGAGCCAGCTGCTGGAAGAGAATGACCAGTTGAAGCGCCAGATAAAACGGCTAGAGAACACGGCCGGGGCGTTAGAGGCTGGGTCGAGCCCTGAAGGGGGAGAGCGTGGGCTAACGTTTGATTTTTCATTACCTGACCGCCAGTGAGCTGGCCGAGCAGGTGGCAATGCAGGAGACAGGATGCAGTTGTTGAAGGCAGCAGAAGCTCGGTTGTGCCAATGGGTGGGGCAACACGCGCTGGCCTTGGCCAAGGGAGGCCCACGCTTCGAGCACTCGGCGGCGGGAGTGTGGTCGCTCTATCGGTTGGGTATGTATCGTTCTGTGGCGGCATTGCCGGAATACCCTGAAACCAACGCGCAATTTGCCCGAGCCGCCTGCCTGACGGCGTTAGGCGAAGCGCAGCAGGCAGAGCAAGTGGCTCGCTCGCTATTGAACAGTGGCCGTTTGCGACAGCGTGGGGCGGAATTTATCCAGGCGATAGCGGCGTTTTCTCCATCCTTGGCAGAGTCGCTGTGCCGTGACACCGAGCTGCCGCCATCTTCCTTTTTGCCGGTGGCGTTGGCCATGCGTCTGGGAGATCGTTCTTTGGCGCAGGCGCGACTGGAAACGTATCTAAGCCAGGTCGCATCGCCCACGCCTGAGGCTTGCCTGGTTGCCAGCAATCTCTACGCGGCTTCGGCGTTAGAGCAGTGTGAGCACTTGAACCGCTTTTTGGCCCAGTATGGTTTATCAGCGGTACGTCCACGTGATGAGCAGATACCGTTGGGTGTCATGAACCTAACGGCAGTAGTGGACTCAGAAGAAGATGACGCGTTACATGAGGGGCTTCATGAGCCTTTGGTAAGTGTCTTGATGACGACGTATTGCTCAGGTGAGCGAGCGGTACGTGCCATTGATTCGCTGCTGGCTCAGCGACATCGTCATTTGGAAATCATCGTGGTGGATGATGCCAGCCCAGACAATACGTTCGAGCATTTATTGACGTGTGCGGCCCGCGATGCGCGGGTGAAGTGTTACCAGTTGCCCAAAAACGCGGGTACTTACGTCGCTAAAACGTATGGTCTGCAACGCGCCAATGGGCAATTCGTGACGTGTCACGATTCGGATGATTGGTCGCATCCAGAGAAGATTAGCCGCCAGTTGGCGCCGATGCTCAAGCATTCCCGTATCATGGCAACGACGTCGCAGTGGGTACGTTTGAGTGATGAGGGCGTCCACTTCGTGCGACAAGCGGTTCCGTTCACTCGTTTGAATCCGTCTTCACCTCTGTTTCGGCGCGAAGTCATCGAGCGCATGGGGAGCTGGGATCTGGTGCGCACAGGCGCAGATAGTGAGTTCCTGGCGCGGATGAAGCTGTTTTTTGGTAAGCATGCGGTTCGTCGTTTGGTCGAGCCGTTGGCCTTCGGTGCTCACCGTGATGATTCCTTGATGACGGCGAAAGACACCGGGCATTTGGCAAACGCGGTTTCACCTGCGCGTTTGGAATACTGGGAAAGCTGGAGCCGATGGCACATTCAACGGCTGCGGCATTCTCAGCCTTTATGTTTGGCACCGGTGAGTGAAGGGCGTTCGTTTGCGGCCCCCGAAGCGATACAAGTGCCAACGTCGGATATTCGAACTCTGCTGAGCTGAGACACGCTTGCAGGCGATCAACATAATGACATTTGATGGTTGGGTAACATGCGAAAGTATTTTGGCACCGATGGTGTGCGTGGCCTGGTAGGTGAGTTTCCGATGACCCCTGACTTTGCCATGAAACTGGGTTGGGCCGCAGGGCAGGTATTGGGTGCCGAAGGTGTCAAAGAAGTCATTATCGGGAAAGATACTCGTGCCAGTGGCTACATGCTGGAGTCGGCGCTGGAGGCGGGTTTTTCCGCAGCGGGTGTCAACATTGCTTTGGTAGGGCCGTTACCGACGCCTGCAGTGGCATATCTGACCTCTACCTTTCGTGCTGATGCGGGCGTCGTCATCAGCGCCTCGCATAACCCGTTTCATGATAATGGCATCAAGATCTTTGGCCAGGGTGGGTTTAAGCTCACGGATGCTCAAGAGCAGGAAATCGAGCGGTTGCTTCATGTGGCCATTGAAGGCGGCATGACGTGTGTCAGCTCTGATATGTTGGGCAAGGCACGCCGTGTCGATGATGCCGCGGGGCGCTATATCGAATATTGCAAGGCTACCTTGCCCAGCAGCCTCAGTTTGAGTGGGCTGAAGGTCGTGGTGGATTGCGCCAACGGAGCTGCTTACAAGGTGGCACCTGCCGTTTATCGTGAACTGGGCGCTACTGTGGTCAGTATTCATGACCAGCCCAATGGCGTGAATATCAATGCAGGTTGTGGTGCCACGGCCATGCAAAGCTTGCAAGCTGCCGTCATTGAGCATGGGGCCGATATGGGGATTGCCCTGGATGGCGATGCCGATCGTTTGATGATGGTAGATCATACGGGCGTGGTGGTAGATGGTGATGAGCTGCTCTTCTTGCTGGCCAAGGATGCGAAGGCATCAGGCTACGAAGGCGGCGTCGTGGGCACGCAAATGAGCAATCTTGGCCTTGAACAAGCCCTGCAGGCCATGCAGGTTCCGTTCAAACGTGCCAAGGTTGGCGACCGCTATGTCATGGAACAGTTGAAAGCGACTGGCTGGCGTTTGGGTGGTGAAGGCTCCGGGCATCTATTGAGCTTGGACCATGCCTCGACAGGTGATGCGATCATTGCGTCGTTGCGTGTGCTGACCTGTTTGCTCCAGCAACAAGCGACATTGTTCGATGCCAAGCAGGGCATGCATAAGTTGCCACAAACGCTCATCAATGTTCGTTACACGGCGGTGCCAGGGCATGACCCTCTGCAGAGTGAGCAGGTCAAGGCAGTGGTGGCTGACGTGGAAGCCGAGCTGGGAGACAGTGGGCGAGTTTTGCTACGTAAATCGGGCACCGAGCCATTGATACGAGTAATGGTAGAAGCGGTCGTGGCTGAACATGCCGACCACGCTGCACAAAAGATAGCGGCTTCGCTTGCTTGACTCTAACGTTGATATATATCAAGCCAGCCGCAGGGCTGGCTTTTTTATGGCCTGAGCAAACGTCAATGATATTAAAAGAAAAACTTTTCTTGGCAAATTGCGATTCCGTGCGTCGCTTGAGTGAACAGGAAGTGCGGGCACGTTTCATGGCGGGGGTATTGTTTGCCGATGGCGTGGTGTTGTCGCCCAATTTATTGATGGATAACCCCTCGATTATTTCGTTACTTTCTTCTGAAGCTGTACAGCGTTGGTTCAAGAGTGATCGGCACAATGAAAGCAAGTTGGTGATTAGAGGGTTTAATCTGGGCAGTGAGCTTTCATTGGCGGAGTACTTTACGGCGCTGGATGACAACTATGTGGTTTCTCAGTTAGGCGGCGTAGCCAAAAAAGACTTAACTTCTGAACAGTGGAATCATATGATGAAGGCCCTGAAAAAGGCCGATGAAACACTGAGCAGTTATCAGCCCGCCGTGGTGGCATTACCGAAGCAGCCCGGCGCGTTAACAGAACATATCCATTCACGTTTGAAGTCGCCTTCCGCGTTAGCGGCAGCGGAACGCCAGCGCCATGTGCATCTACATACCCTGGCATTGGCCGAGCAAGGCGGTTTGCCGCTGGGCTCGCGCTCCGATTGGTACGCGGCACTGGGCACCTTGGCGGTGCCGGCTACCCAGCGCGACCAGTTTCGGCTGGAGGTGGTGGATGCCTGTTACAATGGCCTGTTCGTCGCCCCAGGCGAAGCCTTCGTGATGGACCGCATTGCCGGGCTTTCACGCTTTCCCCCTTGGTTGCTGGAAAGCGGTATTGCCATCGGCAGCCGTCGTGAGACGCTGGCAGCCCTGAAAACAGGCTATGACTTGTTCAGCTTCATTTCCACGTTGGGAAGTGAGGAGCTGGCCAAGCTGCTGGCGGAAAAAGCGTTGGAGTACGTGGAGGAGAAGGCCAGGGAGCAAGGGGTTTCCTGGTGCGCCAGACGCAACTGGTTTGGCCTGTACCCCACGTTGACACAACTGATGGGGGTGGAACTGAAGCGATGATCGAGTATCAGAACCCTTGGTTTCGGGTGGTGCGCAACGGCGACTTTTTCTACGTGGACGAGCCCCGCTCGGGGAATGGCGCGGCGGTATTGCCCATCGTGGGCGATGAGGTCTGGTTGCTTGAAATGTGCCGTACCGCGCAGGGCGGTCAAACGACCTGGGAAATCCCCCGTGGTTATGGTGAAGTCAATGAAACTTCGGCGGCGTGTGCGCTGCGAGAACTACGTGAAGAAACCGGGCTGGTGGCCGATGCGGCACACTTGAGCTGGTTGGGCAGAATGCGCCCTAATACGGCCATTCTTTCTTCGTGTATCGACCTTTATGTGGTGGCGTTGCCGCCCGAGGCGGTGGCGGGTGACCGCGACGATGAAGCCGAACGCATCGTGAAAGTGCCGCTGGCAATATTGCCGCTACAAATGGCGCAGGGCAAACTGGAAGACGGTTTTACCCTGGCGGCCTTGAGTTATTATTGGGCTACGCTGCGTTGAGTGTGGGTTAGTCCTGAATTGTTTTTATTCATGAGTCATGTCGTCATGTTGAAAGGTGCGCGTTGGATAACGCACAACAGGAGTGGCGATTCACGCAAGGGAGAAGCAGATGGACGCCATTATCCAGGCATTTCATGAGCAAACGCCGAATGCCAGTGTCGTGAAGGAACGCATCGCTTTTGGTACGTCTGGCCACCGTGGCCGCGCCACCGAGCGTACGTTCAACGCGGCACATATCATCGCGATTACCCAGGCGGTGGTGGACTACCGCAAGGAAGAGAACTATCAGGGGCCGCTGTTTCTGGGGTTGGATACCCATGCGCTTTCGCGCCCCGCCTGGGAGTGCGCGCTGCGGGTGCTGGTGGCCAACCGCGTGCCGGTGCTGGTTGAGAAGGGCCATGGCTACACGGCGACGCCGCTGGTCAGCCAGGCCATCATCCATTACAACACTCAGCACCCGCTGGGTGACCCTGCTGCCAAGGCCGATGGGTTGATCATCACGCCTTCGCACAATCCGCCGGAAGATGGCGGCATCAAGTACAACCTGTACCACGGTGGCCCCGCCGATACCGAAGCGACCCGCTGGATCGAACTGCGCGCCAATGCCTACCTGCTGCGCCAGTTGAGCGATATTACGCTGGTGTCGTTGGAAGAGGCGCTGGCCCAGGTGCAGGAGTACGATTTCACGGCCCATTACGTGGCCCAGCTGGGCCGCGTGGTGGATATGGATGCCATCCAGAAGGCCAACCTGACGCTGGGGGCCGACCCCATGGGCGGCACGGCGCTGCCGGTGTGGCAGGCGGTGGCCGAACATTACGGGCTGAATCTGGATGTGGTGAATACCACCCTCGATAGCCGGTTTGCGTTCATGCCGCCGGACCACGACGGCAAGATTCGCATGGACTGCTCCAGCGCGGCGGCCATGGCCAACCTGCTCGACATCAAGGACCGCTTCGATCTCGCTTTCGGCAACGACCCGGATGCCGACCGCCACGGTATCGTGGATGCCAATGGGTTGATGAATCCCAACCACTTTCTGGCGGTGTGCGTGGATTACCTGATGAGCCACCGCCCCGAGTGGAGCCAGGAGCTGCGCATTGGCAAGACGCTGGTGTCGTCTTCCATGATCGACCGGGTGGTGGCTTCCCATGAGCGGGAGCTGCACGAGGTGCCGGTGGGCTTCAAATGGTTTGTGGATGGCCTCTCCGATGGCTGGTTGGCCTTTGGTGGCGAAGAGAGCGCCGGGGCCAGCCTGCTGACCCGCGACGGCAAGGCGTGGTCTACCGACAAAGACGGCATTGCGCTGTGCCTGCTGGCCGCCGAGATTCTGGCCGTGACCGGCAAAACGCCCAGCGAGTATTACCAGACGCTGACCCAGCGCTTTGGCGAGCCTTGCTACAAGCGTGTGGACACGCCGTGCAGCGTGGAAGAGAAGGACGCCTTCAAGCAGCTCACCGCCGCCAGCGTTACCGACACCACCTTGGCGGGCGACCCCATTACCGCCGTACTGGTCAAGGCTCCCGGTAACCAGGCTGCCATTGGCGGCTTGAAAGTCACCACCGACAACGGCTGGTTCGCCGCCCGCCCCAGCGGCACGGAATCGCTCTACAAAATCTACGCCGAAAGCTTCAAAGGCCCCCAACACCTGGACGAACTGATCGACAGCGCCAAGCAGTTACTTTCGGGCGTGCTGAAAGGTTAAGCCTTTGTTATAAGCATGATGGTCGCAAACCAAAACCACCCTTGATGGGTGGTTTTTTTTGGCTGGTTGCCAGGTTTGTGGGGGCGCGGTTGAGTGTGGTGGCGTGATCGGGGCGGCTGCCCATGCGTATCGTTGGCGATGTACCCGTAGCGCGGTGTAAGCGGAGCGCACCCGCGAAGCAACGCGGTGAGCGTTGCCGATGGGGCCACATGGGTGGGCGGTGGCGCGGTGGGTGAGGGTGGCGTGATCGGGGCGGCTGGGTGCCGCCTTCGCGGGTGCCTCTTTCGCTCGTTTCACTCGCTCAGTCGTTACGCCGCGCTACGGGGGTATCCGTGCCCCGTGCCCATGCCCATGCATATGCCCATGACCATTCCCCACGCTCAATGTGGGCGATGTACCCGTAGCGCGGTGTAAGCGGAGCGCACCCGCGAAGCAACGCGGTGAGCGTTGCCGATGGGGCCATATGGGTGGGCGGTGGTGCGGTGGGTGAGGGTGGCGTGATCGGGGCGGCTGGCGCCGCCTTCGCGGGTGCCTCTTTCGCTCGTTTCTCTCGCTCTTTCGTTACGCCGCGCTACGGGGTGGCGGGGGCTTTGCGCAAGATTCGTTACGCCGCGCTACGGGGGTGGCAGGGGCTTCGCGCAAGATTTGTTACGCCGCGCTACGGGGGGCGGGGGCTTCGCACAAGATTCGTTACGCTGCGCTACGGGGTTGGGGCATCTTGCTGTAAACTTGGGTAATACCTCTGGATGGGGGTGGGTTGGCTTGGCGTGTGCTTCGTTCTTTCGCTATGTTGGCTTTTATAATTCAAGGATGATTTATGAATACTTCATTTTCTGCAGTAACTCCCCACGCGTATACCCCGTTGCAGGCACTGCTCCAACATGCGGAGCTGGTGCAGGCGCAGCCGTTGAGTGCTTTGCTGAGCGGGTCGGGTGTGGCTCGGCAGCGGGCGGCGGCGTTGGCGTTTTCGTTTGGTTCGTTGCATCTGGATTTCAGCAAACAGCGGTTGACCCAGCAAACGCTGCCGTTACTGGTGGCGTGGGCGCAGAGCTGTGGGCTGGAAGCGCGGCGTAGAGCGCTGTTTGCAGGCGCCAAGGTGAATCACTCCGAGCGCCGGGCGGCGTTGCACATGGCGGCGCGCTGGCCACAAGCGACGCCTGCCCCTGAGGGCATGGAGGCCGCCGCTGCGTTTTGCCAGCAGCAGCGGGCGAAAATGGCCGAGCTGGTCACCCGTGTTCATCAGCAGGCGTGGTTTGGCGCCACGGGCCAGGCGATCACCGATATTGTGCATATTGGGGTGGGGGGCTCGGATTTAGGCCCCAAATTGGTGAGCGAGGCGCTGGCCGATTGCCCGAGCCAGGCGCAGGTGGGCGTGCACTATGTGTCTACCATGGATGGCTCGCAGCTGCTGCCGTTGATGGAAACGCTGAACCCGGCTACTACGCTGCTGGTGTTGGCCTCGAAGTCGTTCACCACGGCCGATACGCAGTTCAATCTGCGCACGGCGCTGGCCTGGTTGAGCGACGCCCTGGAAGTGGATGAGGCCACGGTGCGCCGTTACCAGCTGTTGGGGGTCTCTTCCAAGCCGGAAAAAATGACCGAGTTCGGCATTCCCGAGGCGCATCAGTTGGCGTTCAAGGAGTGGATTGGCGGGCGCTTTTCGCTGTGGTCGCCGATTGGCGTGAGCGTGGCCATGCAGCTGGGGGTGGCGCAGTTCGATGCCTTGCTGGAAGGTGCACACGCCATGGACCGCCACTTTCTGGAGACGCCGCTGGCGCAGAACCTGCCCGTGTTGCAGGCGCTGGTGGGGGCCTGGAACAGCCAGTTCTTGAATATCCCGACTCACGCAGTATTGCCTTACGATGGCCGTTTGAAGAGCCTCGCGGCCTATCTACAGCAGTTGGAGATGGAGTCCAACGGTAAAAGCGTGGGGCTGGATGGCCGTTCGGTCAATCATGCCACTTGCCCGATTCTGTGGGGCGATGTGGGCCCCAATGCCCAGCATGCGTTCTATCAATTGTTGCATCAGGGTAGCCATACGGTGAGCGCCGATTTCGTGGCCGTGGCCCAGCGCCGCGCCGAGGTGGCTTCGCCGGTGGCAGAGGCGCTGGAGGCGCAAAACTCCCTGACCCTGGCGAACTGCCTGGCCCAGGCCCAGCTGTTTGCGCTGGGGGACGATGCCATTCCGCCTGCGTTGCGGGGGTATATGGCCCAGGGGTATCGGGGTAACCAGCCCAATTCGGTTATACTGGTGCGTGAGCTGGATGCATGGTCGATAGGCGCGCTGCTGGCGCTCTACGAGCATAAAGTGTTCGTTCAATCGGTGTTGTGGAACCTGAACCCCTTCGACCAACCGGGCGTGGAGCTGGGCAAGCAGCTGGCCACCAGCCTGTATCAGACGTTGGCGGGTTTGCCGATCGAGCACCAGAATGTAGAAGATCCCAGTACTGCTCAGCTGCTGCGTAAAGTGAGTGAGTGGCGCAAGCAACGTAACGAAAAAGGAAGTGTTGAATGACTCAAGTACGCAAGGCGATTATTCCGGTGGCGGGGTTTGGTACCCGCCTGCTGCCCATCAGCAAGGCGATCCCCAAGGAGATGGTGCCGGTGGTCGACCGCCCCTTGATTCAGCACGTGGTGGAAGAGGCGCTGGCCGCAGGCATCAACGAGATCATTTTGGTGACGCGGGCGGGTAAATCGGCCATCGAAGACCATTTCGATGCCCACTTCGAGCTTGAGCATTCGCTGGCCAGCAAGGGTAAGGATGCGCTGCTGGAGACGCTGTCGGCCATTTCTCCCAAGCAGTTGAAGGTGACCAGTGTTCGTCAGCCCAATGCCAAGGGCCTGGGGCATGCGATCTTTTGCGCGGCCCACCTGCTGGACCAGGACGAGCCGTTCGCGGTGATTCTGCCCGACGTGCTGGTCAAGCCGCAGCTGGGCAGCAGTGCCTGTGACCTGGGCAGCATGGTGGCGCGCTGGGAAGCCAACGACGCATCGCAAATCATGGTGGAAGCCGTGCCCCAGGAAGAGGTGTACCGCTACGGCATCGTGGATTGCGATGAGCCTGCGGCAGGCGAAAGCGCCAACATGCGCGGCGTGGTGGAAAAGCCCAAGCCGGAAGAAGCGCCTTCGCGCCTTTCCGTGATTGGCCGCTACGTGCTGCCTTACCGCATCATGGAGCTGCTGCGCGACCAGCCGCCCGGCGCGGGCAACGAAATCCAGCTCACCGATGCTATCGACCGCTTGATGCAGGAAGGCAAGTCGGTGCAGGCGTACCGTATGCATGGCCGTACGTTCGACTGCGGGCATATCGAAGGCTGGCTGCAGGCCAATACCACGCTGGCCCGCGAAGCGGGTTACGACGTTTAACGGCCTGTTGCAGGCTGCGTGTTCGAAAACCGTCCCCCGTGGGCGGTTTTTCATGTTTGGGAGGTGCCATGCGCGAATTACTGGAGCAGGTGTTGGCCATTGCCAAGGCGGCGGACAGTGCCATCATGGCGGTGTATGGCCGCGCCTTCGATGTGACGATCAAGCAGGACCACAGCCCGCTGACCGAGGCAGATCGAGCGGCGCATGACGTCATTCGGCAAGGTTTGCAGGCGCTGCCGCAGGGGCATCCCATTCTTTCCGAAGAGGATGTGGAAGGCTTTTCAGGAGTGGGTGACGATGGCCGCTATTGGCTGGTGGACCCGCTGGATGGCACCAAGGAGTTCATCAAGCGCAACGGGGAGTTCACCGTGAACATCGCGCTGATCGAACACGGTGTGCCGATCCTGGGCGTGGTGACCGCTCCGGTAACAGGCGTTGCTTACCTGGCGGCAGAGGGGCTGGGGGCCTACAAGGTAGCGCCGGATGGCCAGCGTACCCGTTTGCAGGTGGCGGGCAGGCCCGCCGAGGGCGCCATGTGGCGCGTGCTGGGCAGCCGCTCTCATCACGACCCCGCGCTCACCGATTGGCTGGCAGCGTTGGGGCCTTATCAGATGCACCCCATGGGCAGTTCGCTGAAAAGCTGTTTGATCGCCGAAGGCCAAGCCGACGTTTACCCCCGCTTCGGCCCCACCAGCCTCTGGGACACCGCCGCCGCCCACGCCATCGTCCACCAGGCCGGAGGTCGCATCGTCACCCTGGACGGCCAACCGCTGCACTACGCCACCCCCTCCCAAACCCTGAACCCGCCTTTTGTGGTGTGGGGGAATCGGGGGTGATGTTGGGGTGCGGGTGGTGGTGAGGGGGGCGTGATGGTGGGCGGTGGCGTAATCGGGGCGGCTGGCGCCGCCCTTCGCGGGTGCCTCATTCGCTCGTTGCTCTCGCTCAATCGTTACACCGCGCTACGGGGTATCCGTGCCCGTGCCAATTCCCCACGGTTAATATGGGCGATGTTCCCGTAGCGCGGTGTAAGCGGAGCGCTCCCGCGAAGCATCCCGTTAGGGATGCCGATGAGGGCGCCGAGATTTGATCGGGCGCTGTGGCGTAATCAGGGCGGCTGGCGCCGCCTTCGCGCCGGGCCGCCGCTGCGGGTGCCTCATTCGCTCGTTGCTCTCGCTCAATCGTTACGCCGCGCTACGGGGGTGCCCGTGCCTGTGATCATTCCCCACGCCCAATATGGGCGATGTTCCCGTAGCGCGGTGTAAGCGGAGCGCACCCGCGAAGCAACGCGGGAGCGTTGCCGATGAGGCCCCATGGGCGGCGGTGGTACGGTGGGTTGTGGTGGCGTGATCGGGGCGGCTGGCGCCGCCCTTCGCGGGTGCCTCATTCGCTCGTTGCTCTCGCTCAATCGTTACGCCGCGCTACGGGGGTGCCCATGCTCATTTCCCACGCCCAATATGGGCGATGACCCCGTAGCGCGGTGTAAGCGGAGCGCACCCGCGAAGCATCCCGTTAGGGATGCCGATGAGGGCACGGGGGTGTTCATTCCCAGTTCATTTGGGCGATGTCGGGTGGGGTTTGGGCGCCCCATTGGGGGTCGTACCAGCCTTTGGTGACGCATTGGTGGAAGCTGGACCATTTCCATTCGCTGGGGGCGGTGGCCCAGCCGTGTTTGACGGGGTTGTAATGGATGTAGTCCATGTGGTTTTGCCAGTCTTGCTCATCGCGGATGGCGTGTTCCCAGAAGCCGCGTTGCCATGCGTTCTGGGAGCCGGGTGGGAGGATGAAATCTTGGGAGGCGTATTTTTTGACGTCTCGCCACCGTGAGGAGTAGTCTGCGTCGCCTTCGGGCAAGGTCCAGAGGCAGTGCAGGTGGTCGGGCATCAGGACGAAGGCGTCCATGGTGAAGGGGCGTTCTTCTTTCACACGACGGAAGGCTCGGCCCAGAGCGTTTATGTTGAGGTGATCCGCCAGGAGCGGTTGGCGGCCGTAGGTTACCACGGTGAAGAAGTAGGTGCCGCCGGGGATGTGCGCGCGTCGGTAGGTGGCCAAGGGCTGCTTCCCTGCAGTGAATTTAGGGTAAGCGTACCTTGATTGGGAAGGGAGTGCATCTTTCGTGCGGGGGGTGGTTACCTGTGCCAGACGTTGGCGATGACCCCGTAGCGCGGTGTAAGCGGAGCGCACCCGCGAAGCATCCCGTTAGGGATGCCGGTGAGGGCACATGGGCGGCGGTGGCGTGGTTGTTTATGGTGGCGTAATCAGGGCGGCTGGCGCCGCCTTCGCGGGTGCCTCCTTCGCTCGTTGCTCTCGCTCAGTCGTTACGCCGCGCTACGGGGGGCCGAGCCCCGCGCTCAGTATGGGCGATGTATCCGTAGCGCGGCGTAAGCGGAGCGCACCCGCGAAGCATCCCGTTAGGGATGCCGATGAAGCCATATGGGTGTGCGGTGGCACGGTGGGTTGTGGTGGCGTAATCGGGGCGGCTGGCGCCGCCCTTCGCGCCGGGCCGCCGCTGCGGGTGCCTCCTTCGCTCGTTGCTCTCGCTCAATCGTTACGCCGCGCTACGGGGGTGCCCGTGCACGTGCATATGCCCATGACCATTCCCCATGCCCGATGTTGGCGATGACCCCGTAGCGCGGTGTAAGCGGAGCGCACCCGCGAAGCAACGCGGGAGCGTTGCCGGTGAGGGCGCGGGGGCGTGCGGTGGCGTGGTTGTTTATGGTGGCGTGATCAGGGCGGCTGGCGCCGCCTTCGCGGGTGCCTCATTTGCTCGTGCCTCGCAAGATTCGTTACGCCGCGCTACGGTTGATCATTCACCGTTTACCATCATTCGCCGTTCGCCGTTCGCCGTTCGCCGTTCGCCGTTCGCCGTTCGCCGTTCGCCGTTCGCCGTTCGCCATTCGCCGTTCGCCGTTCGCCATTCGCCGTTCGCCATTCGCCGTTCGTCATTCGCTTCAGCGCTTTTCCAGGCTTTCTACGGGGAGTTCGACGGGGTGGGGGCGTTGTAGCACGTTCAGTAACACGATGGCGCGTTCTTCGCCTTTGCAGCGGGTGAAGATGGCTTCGAGGTCTTTGAAGGGGCCTTCGGTGATGGTGACTTTGTCGCCGGCGGTGAAGATGCTGTGGTTGCCTTCCTGACGGTGGGGCTGGGCGCGAAGGGTTTCCACGAGGGCGTCGGGGACGGCGATGGGGGTGTTGCCGAAGGTGAGCAGGCGCAGGACGCCCCGGGTGGAGCGGATGGGGCGCCAGTTGCTGTTGACCTGGTCTAACTGAATGAACAGGTAGTAAGGGAACAGCGGCTCGGAAACGGTGGTGAGCTTGCCTTGTCGCTTGCGTTGCACGTCCAGCACGGGGTGGAACACCTCGTAACCCTGGTTGGCGAGGTGTTCGGCGGCGCGGAAGGATTCACTGCCTTTGCATTGGATGACGTACCAGTGGGCGGTCGTGGTTTCGGGTGTTTCGATGACCATGCGATTACCTTTTGTTGCCCCGGGTGGCGCTTGATTGAACGATGGCTCAGTCGGGGCGGCGGGTGCCGCCCTCCGCGGGTGCCTCTTTCGCTCGTTTCTCTCGCTCTATCGTGACGCCGCGCTACGATTCACTCCTCACTCCTCACTCCTCACTCCTCACTTTCCCTCCGCCAGCAGTTTCTCCAGTACATCCAGCGTTTCGTCGATATGCGCCTGGGTGTGCTCGCAGGAGAGGAAGAAGCGTAGGCGGGCGCTTTTTTCGGGGACGGCGGGGTAGAGGATGGGTTGGACGTTGATGTCTTTTTCGAG
Organism: Vreelandella hamiltonii; assembly: GCF_014651795.1. Taxonomy (NCBI): domain Bacteria; kingdom Pseudomonadati; phylum Pseudomonadota; class Gammaproteobacteria; order Oceanospirillales; family Halomonadaceae; genus Vreelandella; species Vreelandella hamiltonii. The sequence goes on from NZ_BMXO01000003.1 coordinate 52,082, forward strand.
CAGGGCGTTGGAGAGCCTGGCGGCCAGCGGTGAGCTGCCGACGATCACGGGGACGACGGCGGAGCCGATGCTGTGGCCGGTGTCCATGCCGCGTGCTTGCGCCTGTTCGAGGAAGTAACGGGAGATGGCCTGTAGCTGGGCCACCCGCTCGGGCTCCTGGGCCATGAGTTCCAGTACCTTGAGCGAGGGGGCGGCGACCTGGGCGGGCATGCCGACGCTGTACAAAAAGCCGGGCGCGAAGTAGCGCAGGGTTTCCACCAGGGCCTTGTTACCGGCAATGTAGCCGCCGCAGCCGGAGAGCGTTTTGCTCATGGTGCCCATCCAGATGTCTACCTGGGTGGGGTCGATGGCAAAGTGTTCCCGCAGGCCCAGGCCTGTTTCGCCCATGACACCGAAAGAGTGGGCTTCGTCGACCATCAGCCAGGCCTGGTGGCGCTGTTTGATGGCGATGAAGCGAGGCAGGTCGGGGATGTCGCCGTCCATGCTGTAGAGCCCTTCGATCACCACCAGCACGCGTTCGAACTGGTGGCGGTGCTGGGTGAGCAGCGCGTCCAGGGCGTCGGGGTCGTTGTGGCTGAACGACATGCGCTTGGCCCCGGAGAGCTGGGCACCGACCAACGAGCTGTTGTGGATGTACTCGTCGTGGAGGATCAAATCCTTGGGGCCCAGCAGGTACCCTAGCGTGGAGACATTGGTGGCGTGACCGCTGACGAAGGCCACGGCATCTTCCACGGCATACGCCTTGGCGATGGCCTGTTCCAGCTCGCCGTGAATGGGGCGCTCGCCCGAGACCACGCGGCTGGCAGATACCGAGGTGCCGTAGTGCTGGGCGGCCTCGCAGGCGGCCTGGATGACCCGTGGGTCGCCGGAGTAGCCCAGGTAGTTGTAGCTGGCGAAGTTGATGCAGGTGCGACCTTGCATGACGCTGGTGGCCCCGGCCAGGCCGTCGTGCACCTTGAAGAACGGCACCTGCAAGCCCAGCTGTTGCGCGCCCTGACGCATCATCGAGAGCTGTTGATAGCCTGGGTGGGCATCGAAGCGGGTGAAGCGTTCGGGCACCGAACGGGTTGCCCCTGCGCTGGTGGCAGGGGCAGTGGGCTGGCTGGCTCTTGCGGTAGGGCGCTTGCGCGCCTGTTCCAGTAGCTGGCGTTTTAGTTCTGAACGCTTGGCGGTCATGGTGTCTCTGTCGCTGGGGAGGATGCGGGCTCACTGGTAATGCCGTCCGCGCCGTGGCGAGCGGCCAGAGAGGCTAACGCATCTTGCGGCGACTCTTCAACATCCTCGTCATGCTGTTGGAGTTTCTGGATCAGCACGCCGGCCAGCTTGTCGAGAGTGGAGGCTTCGCTGAGGACCATGACCGGGACTTGAACGCCCAGCCGGTTCTCGATGGCGGTCATCAGTTCCACGCCCATCAGCGAGTCGAAGCCCATGTCGTACACCGAGCGGTTGACGTCGATTTTCTCTTCGTCGATGAGCAGGATGCTGGCCAGCTCTGCGCGCAGCAGTTCGGTGATGGTGCTGTGCAGCTCTTCCGGCGAGAGGTCGGCCAGCAGGGCGCTGATGTCGTCGTCGTGGTCGAGGCTGCCGTCGTCATCGCTGGCGCGGGCAATTTCGTCGAAACGCGGGGTGTCGGAGGTGGGCAAAAAGCGCGCCAGTGCGCCCCATTCCAGCTCCAGCACGCCCAGGCTTGGCCCGGGGGTCAGCAGCATCTGTTCCAGCACCTTCAGGGCGTCGTCGGAACGCAGCGCCGAGCCTCCCAAACGCTCTTGGAGGGCGTCGCGGGTGCGGGTGTTGCGGGCCAGGAAGCCGACGTCTTCGATGGCACCCCAGCGTACGCAGGTGGCCGGAAGGCCCTGAGCACGGCGGCGGGCCGCGAAGGCTTCGAGCCAGTGGTTGGCAGCCACGTAGTTGCCCTGGCCAGGGTTGCCGAACAGCGTGGTGGCCGACGAGTAGACCACGAAGAAATCCAGCGGGGCTTGCTGGGTCAGCGCTTCCAGGTGGCGTGCGCCGTCGATTTTCGGGGCCAGCACCTTGTGGATGCGTTCGGCGTCCAGGTTGCGGATCAGGCCGTCGTCGATCACCGTGGCGGCGTGGACGATGCCGTGCAGCGGGCTGAGCTCGGCCTTGGCGCGTTCCAGCACGTTGGCCAGTGCGTTGCGGTCGGTGATGTCGCAGGCGGCGGCCATGACCTTGATGCCTTGGGCGTCGAAGTCACGGATAGCGGCCTGGGCTTCTTCACTGGCAGGGCCGCTGCGGCTGAGCAGGATCAGTTCCCGTGCGCCTTTGCTGACCAGCCACTGAGCCGTCTTGAGGCCAAAGCCGCCCAGGCCACCCGTGACCAGGTAGCTGGCATTGGCGGGCAGGGTGAGGCTGCCGCTGCCCAGCTGCTCCTGGCGCGGTGGGGCAATAGGCTGTTCGTAGGTGACGACTACCTTGCCGATCTGGCGAGCCTGCTGCATGTAGCGGAAGGCATCGATGACTTGGCTGTGGCTAAAGGCGGTGAACGGCAGCGGGCTGAGGGTGCCGTCGTTGAACAGCGCCATCATTTCGCCGAAGAGGCGCTGAGTGAGGGCCGGCTGCACTTTCATCAGCTGGTCGGAGTCGATGCCGAAGTAGCTCAGATTGTTGCGGAACGGGCGCAGGCCAATGTGGGTGTTCTCGTAGAAGTCGCGCTTGCCCAGCTCCAGGAAGCGGCCGAACGGGCGCAGTGCGCGCAGGTTCTGGTTGATCGCTTCACCTGCCAGGGAGTTGAGCACGATATCGACGCCTTCGCCCTGGGTATCTTCGAGGATTTCTTCGGCGAAGGTGAGCGAGCGCGAGTCATAGAGACGCGCTTCGCCCATCAGGCGCAGGAAGTCGCGTTTCTCTTCCGAGCCCACGGTGGCGTAGATGTCGGCGCCCATCCACTGGGCAATTTGTAGCGCGGCAATACCTACACCGCCCGCAGCGCCGTGAATCAGCACTTTTTCGCCGGGTTCTAGGCGCGCCAGATGCTTCAGCGCGTAGTACACGGTAAAGAACGTGGTCGGAATGGTGGCGGCTGCGGCGTAGCTGACGCCTTCGGGCAGCGGGGCCACGGCGTGCTGGCTGGCGACCAGGCGGTCGCTGAAGCTGGCAGGGCCGAAGCCCACCACGCCCTGGCCGGGACTAAGATGGTTGACGTTGCTGCCGACCGCGACGACTTCCCCGGAGAACTCCAGGCCCAGGGTGGGGCCGGCAAAGCCGTTTTCGATGGCTTCATCGGAGAGCAGCCCCAGGGTGTACATGACGTCGCGGAAGTTCAGGCCGGTGGCCTTGACGCGCACTTCCACCTCGTCGGCACCCAGCTCGGGGAGCTGGCGTGGCCGCCACTGTAGCTGGCGCAACTGGCCGGGCAGTGTAAAGCCCAGCGTCATGGCTTGGCGCGGCGCTGCCTGGCTGGCCTTGTGCGGGTGCGGGGCGGGCAGGGTACGCAGGCGGGTGGCGTAGCGGGTGCCTGCCTGGGTAATGACCAGCTCGTTTTCCGTATCCGGGTGGGTCACGGAATCGGCGATACAGGCCAGGGCCTTGGTGCTGGGCTGCTCGGGCAGTTCCAGCTGGGTGACGCTGTGGCCAACGGCTTCGTTGGCCAGCGAGCGGCCAAAGCCCCAGAGTGCGGCGTCGTCGCCGTGCTGGTAACCCTGGGTGAGCAGCCACAGCGTGACACGGCTGCCTTGGGCTTCCAGGCCGCTGTGTTCGAGGGCCAGCGACCACTGCTGAGCAAGGTGGCAGCGCTGGGTCTGTGCGGCGGTGGTATCTTGGCCCAGGCCACGCAGGTCCAGTACGTTCAGCGCGGCGGGGGGCGTTTCGAGCTGGCGCAACTGCTCGGCCAGCAGGGCCGCAGGCTCGCCATCGCTGAGTAGGGTGACGTTGTCCAGCGCTGCCGCCAGCCCGTTGGCCAGGGCTTGCTGGGTGTCGTCGGCAATGACCAGAGTGTGTGCCTGGGGCGCTTGCGCGGCGCTGCCCGGCTGTTCGCTGGGGGCTTGCGCATGCAGCAGGTAGGCGCCGTTCTCTTCCAGCTCGATGGGCGCGGTCACGCTGAGCCCTTGGGCGGAGAGCCACTCGATGAGGGTGGCTTGTTCCAGCGCGGCCTGGCCAATGCCGGGGGTGGCCAGCAGGTCGTCCAGCCAGCGGCTGGGATGAATGCCGACCACAATGAGCTGTGCGCCCGGTGCCAACTGCGAAGGCAGTGCCTCGATGAGCTGGCGAGTGCGTTCAGGCTGGGTGACGTCGGCGCTGATGAAGGCCAGCTGGGCTTTTTGTGCCTCTGCCAGCGTGGGCAGGGTCTCTTCCAGCGGCTGAACGTCGATCAGCGGGTAGCGTTCCTGGAGCTGTTCCGCTTGATGGCGCGCGGTGTCGCTGGTGGTCAGCGCACGGTAGCGGTAGCTGTCGGTGACCCTGGGCGAGTGATGGGCAAGGCGTTCCAGCAGGCGTTGGCCCAGCGCGGGGGCGCAGGGGCCTGCTTCCAGCAGAGCCAGCCGCTGGCCTTCGGGCAGGGCGGCCAGGGCTGCTTCCATCAGGCTGCCCAGCTCGCTGGCCAGTACTTGCCAGCCGCTTTCGCCAATCAGGACACGGTTGATGCCTGCCAGGTGTTCGTGGGTGATGCCTAGGCTTTCCAGGGTGTCGGTGCCACGCGCCAGGGCTTCCTTGTGCAGACCAAGCCTGCCCACCAGATGAATGGGGGCGAAGTAGTCCGGGTAGTCCTGGACCAGCAGCTGCCAGATGGTTTCCGGGGGCAGGGGCGCTGCGTCGTCGCTGTCGGCAGCGGCGGGAGTGCCCTGTTGGGCGAAGGCTTCGCTGAGGCTGTCCAGCAGCGGCGCGACTTCCTGGCCGTAACGCTGGCCGGTGCTGGCGCTGAAGGCCTCGCCTAGCCCCATCAGGCGCGGCAGGGCATCGCTTGGCAAAGGGAGCGCGGCGGCGCGAAGCGGCGCAGGCGTGAGTTCGATATCCAGGTAGCTGAAGTGCTGGTGGTGTGCGCGATTCAGGCGAATGGCCTTGAAGCGGGTCTGGCTGAGTACCGCGACGGCACGGCCTTCGGCATCGTAAAGCTCGAAGTCGGCGGTGAAGGAGTGCGGCGCCCGTTTGCCCATGACGGCACGGGCCAGCACGGGAGTGCCTGCTTCGGCATTGACCTGAATACGGCCTACGCGCACGGGGACGAACGCAAGCTGCGAGGCAAGATCTGCCTGCTGAGCGAGCAGCGGAATGAACAGCTGGAAGGCGCTATCGAGAATGCCGGGATGCACGTGCAGCGTGTCGAGCTGGGCGGTGACGGCTTCCGAAAGGTGAATCTCGCCAATGACGCTGTCGCCCTCGATCCAGCCACGGGTAATGGCCTGGAAAGCGGGGCCATAGTGCAAGCCGATACGTTCGGCCATGGCCAGGTGCTGTTCCAGCGCGTAGTCGGCATCGCGGCTGGGTAGCGCCGGGGCTTGACGGTTGAGCAGGAAACCACGGCTTTCGCGCATGCGGCGCGCCACGGCATTAAGCTGCCATTCACTGCCCGTGACGGGTTCTCGGGAGTGAATTTCCAGACGGCCGTCGTTGGGGTCCAGCGTCAGGCGCATGGAGCGCCCGTTGGGGCCATCCAGTAGCAGCGGCGCGCGGATTTCCAGCTCTTCGATATCCAGCAGCGGGGTGTCTTTTTGCTGCATGGCCGCGGCCAGGGCCAGTTCGATGAAGCCTGCGCCGGGGAAGACAGCCCCTTCGCCCACCACGTGATCGGCCAGCCAGGGCTGGCGCTTGGTGTCCAGCTGGCTTTCCCAGGTGTGCTCTTGCTGGGCTAGCGGGTAGCCCAGAAGTGGGTGCTGGTAGTAGCGCGACAGTAGGCCTTGGCCATCCCGGGTGCCTTGCACCCAGAGTTGGGTACGTTGCCACGGGTAACGAGGCAGCAGCACGCGCTGACCTTCCACGGGGAAGTAGTGTCCGCTGGGTAGGGTAAGCCCGCTGAGCAGCAGTTGGCTCAGCGTACGCTGTAGGCCATCGAGACCGGGTTTGTGGCGTTCGAGAGTGCCCAGCACCAAACCGCTTTGCGCTTGCTGGCGCAGCGACTCGTTGAGGTAGCGGCGCAAAATGGGGTGCGCGCCGACCTCGACAAAGACGTTATAACCCTGCTGTATCAGGTGCGTGGCGGCGTCGTCGAACCGTACCGGCTCGCGAATGTTCAGCCACCAGTAGTGGGCGTCCAGCGTGTCACCTGCCGCCACGGCCCCTGTCACGGTGGATACATACGGAATGCGGGTGGGCTGTGGCTGAATATCGGCCAGCGCTTCCACCACGCCTTCCTGAATGCTGTCCATGGCGGGGCTGTGGAAGGCGTAATCCAGCGGTAGGCGTTTGGCAAACACTTCTTCGGCGCTGAGGGCGCCTTCCAGTTTGCTGAGCTGGTCCTTGTCGCCTGCCAGGGTAATGCCTTTGGGGCTATTGATGCCGGCCAGGCTGACCCGGTCGAACTCAGGCTTGGCCAGCCAGGGGGCGATGTCGTCGGCGCTCATGGCCACAGCGGTCATTTCGCCCAAGCCACGGGTCTTGCCCTGGAAGTCGCTGCGGTAGTAGATCACCTTCACCGCGTCTTCCAGGCTCAAGGCGCCTGAGGCCCAGGCGGCGGCCACTTCACCCACGCTATGGCCAAACACGGCAGCGGGGGTAATGCCTTGCTCCTTGAGCCATTCGGTGAGCGCCACTTGCAGGGCAAATAGCGCTGGCTGGGCAATTTCGGTGCTGACGAAGCGTTCTTCTTCGCCGGCTTGCTGGTTCAGGCCTGCCAGCTCGGCGCGCAGTGAGAAGTTGCCGTGGCGCTGGAACAGCGCATCGACGCGGTCGATGGCGTCGCTGAAGGCCGGGGCGGTGTCGAGCAGGTCGTGGCCCATGGTGGCCCACTGGCAGCCGTTGCCGTCGTAGACGAACACCGGGCCCTTGGCGTTAGTGAGGCGCTCCAGCATGGTGAACTGACTGGTATCGCCTTCCGCAAACTGGCCAAGCGCGGCAGCGGCTTCTGCTGCGCTGCTGGCAAAGCAGAGCGCCCCGTGGCTGTGCTGCTCACGGTGGTGAAACAGGGTGTGGGCAATGTCGTAAAACGGCTGCTCGGTGGTCTGCAGGTGGGTGGCCAACGCCTGAGCACTGGCGGCCAGGGCGGCTTCACTGCGTGCACTGATCCGAATGGGCAGCGGGGCATCCGGCACCTGACGCTCAGCGGCGGGCGTTTCCGGGGCACTTTCCAGAATGACGTGGGCGTTGGCGCCGCCAAAACCGAAGGAGTTGACGCCAATGACCAGCTTGCCCTCGGGCTTGAGGGGCTGGGCTTTGGTGACCACGTGCAGGTTCCATTCGTCGAACTTGATGCGCGGGTTCAGCTTGCGAATGCCGATGGTGGCAGGCACTTCGCGGTGCTGCAGGCTGTACAGCGCTTTGGCCAGGCCCGCCACGCCGGAGGCGGTTTCCAGGTGGCCGACGTTACTCTTCACCGAGCCGATGAGTAGCGGCGTTTTGCGATGCTGACCAAGGGCTTCACCGATGGCGCGTGTTTCGATGGGGTCGCCCACGGCGGTGCCGGTGCCATGGGCTTCCAGGTAGTCGATTTCGTCGGGGGAGATGCCTGCCTGTTCGTAGGCGCTGCGCATCAGGGCAATCTGGGCGCTGGGGTTGGGCACGGTGAGCCCGGTTTTGTACCCATCGGTGTTGACTGCCGAGCCCGCGACCACCGCCAGGATGTTGTCGCCATCGGCGACGGCCAGGTCGTAATCCTTGAGCAGAAACAGGCCTGCGCCTTCAGAGCGCACGTAGCCATTGCCGGCTTCGTCGAAGACCTGGCAGCGCCCGGTGGGCGACAGCATGCTGGCCTTGGAGAAAATAATGAAGCCGTAGGGGTGCAGGTGCAGGCTGATGCCCCCTGCCAGCGCCATGGAGGTTTCACCGCTGCGAATGGATTGGCAGGCCTGGTGGAACGCCACCATGGAAGACGAGCAGGCGGTATCCAGCGACATGCTGGGGCCGTGCAGGTCGAAAATATAGGAGAGCCGGTTGGAGGCAATGCTGGACGTGTTGCCCGTGGCCGTGGAGGCGTCGATGGCGGCCATGTCGTCGGCCAGCCGATAGGAGTAGTCCAGGCTGGCAACGCCCACGAACACACCGCACTGGCTGCCACGCAGCGTGCTGGGCACGATGCCGGCGCTTTCCATGGTTTCCCAGGCCAGCTCCAGCAGCATGCGCTGCTGGGGGTCCATGTTGGCGGCTTCCCTGGGGGAGATGCCGAAAAACGCTGCGTCGAACCCGCTGATATCGCCCAGGCTACCAGCGGCGAACGTCACGCTGGTGCCGGGGTGGCGCTTGTCGGGGTGCCAGAACGCCTCGTGGCTCCAGCGGTCGGGCGCTACCTGGGTGACGAGGTCTTTTTCGGCTTGCAGGTCTTGCCAGAACGTTTCAGGGGTGGTGCCTGGGAAACGATGGGCGGCACCAATAATGGCCACGCGTTTAGTCATTCTTGCTCCTGAGGTTCTGGTTCTGCCTTGATCACATCACTACTTATATCGCGTCCAAACACTTGTTTAAATAGTCGGACGCCAAGTTCGTTTGCTGCTATTCCCTGCGGCCTGTGCTCGGCAGGCGGTGGGTCAGACGGTTGCCGTTGCGTTGACCATATCATGTATGGCGTGCGGCCCGTAGGGGCGCCAAAATATCCATACGCGGCGGGCAGGATGGGCACATGGTCGCCGTACCATCCCAGTAGCCCCTCACGGGGGGTTGCGCCTAATGCCGCTTTGATGCTACCCAGCATTTTGTCTGCCTCGCCAAGGTGGTAGAGATAGACCGCCAAATCCCGCAAGTGATTTGGCAGCGGCCACGGGGCGTTGGGCAGCGTCTCGGCGAGACGCTGCTGCTGGGGGGCTTCCAAGTGCAGCGGGCCGTGATTTTCCATGGTGATCACGAACACGAATAGCGGCCTATTATCGTCATCTTTCAGCAGGCGTCCAACCTTTCGTGCTACCGCCTGGTCGCCGATGTATTGGCCGTGCTTTTCCTGGGTTTCGAAGGCGCTGAGATCCAGAAAGGTGTCGAAGCCCAACAGCGGGATGACCTTGTCGCGCAGATAGAACGTGGCCGGGTACGGGTGAATACATACGGTGCGGTACCCCTGGGCCTTGAATGCGCTGGCCACGCTGGCGAGAGGGTGGCGTGACAGCGTGCGGTAGGGGTTGAATTGACGCGGCCCCCAGTCGCTGGGGGCTAGTCCGGTCAGCACGGCGCATTCGGTGCGCACGGTGTTGGCTCCCCAGGCGGGTACATGCAGTTCGCCCTGCTCGATGGCTTCGGCGGCGGTGGCGTCGAATTGGTCAAGTAGCCCCGGTGCTACGTCCTTGCACCAAGGGCGGGGGTCGAAAAAAGACTCACTTTGCACCAGCACCACGTTGGGCAGTGTTTGTCCTGGAAGCGTGGCTGCGGAGGGTTCTGTTCGGTGTAGGGGCTGGCTAAAGGGCTGGAACGGTGAGCTTTCCGGGGCGGGCGCGGGTGAGCGCATCAGCGCGACGCCGTAGCTCCACAGGCTGGTGTATAGCCCCGCTTCATGCAGGTCGTGTTTGGGCGCTAGCGTGGGCGGGGGCAAGCGTTTCAGGCTGGCCGCCAGCAGCAGTGCACCCGCCAGTATCAGCAGTAGGCAACTGAAGAGCCAAGGCATAAAGCCCCACTGGCCCACCAGGGATGGCTCGAAATAGAAGAAACTGCCGATGGCCACGGCCCCAGCGCTGCTGGCGGCGATGGCAAGCCCGATGCCGAAGAAGGGCACGTAGAGCCTGGGGTGCAGGATGGCATCCCAGAAGTATTCGAAATCGTGGCAGATGAAGGGCTCGTTGAGCGTGGCTGATTTAGTGTTGCTCGACTGTACCACCACCAGCTGCAGCGAGAGGATGAACACCACGGCAAACCAGGGGCGCTGTAGCAGCAGTGTGAACACGCCAAACAGCAGCAGCCAGCTGCCCAGGTGCACGGCATTGGCTGCCAGGCGGCGTTGCCAGAAGGGGCGTGGCCGGGGGCGTAGCAGCGCTTCAATCAGCAGGCTACCGAGCAGCCCGGTGAACAGTGCGGGCGCCATGGCGGTGAGCGCGGTAGCGGAGAAGAGCATCATGAGCCGCCCTCCAGGTGGTCGAACCCCAGCCGCTTGATCAGCCATTGGGACACCGCAGCGGGCAGAACGGCCAGCCACCAGGTGCCGAAATTGAGCGGAAACGGAAAGCTGACCCGTGGCCGGTTGGCTGCAATGCCCCGGGCAATGACGCGGGCGGCACGCTCAGGTGGCCACTCCCAGGGTTTGGGGCCGGGCATGGCGTTGCACATGGGCGAGGTGACATAGCCGGGCATGACCACGGTGACGCCGATACCGGCCGGGGCGAGCAGCCCGCGCAGGCCTTCCCCGTAGGCTTTGATGGCCGCTTTGCTGGCGCTGTAGGTGGGCGTGCTGGGCAGCCCGTGCCAGGCGGCCAGGGAGCTGATGAACACCAGTTGGCCGCTGCCCCGTGCGCGCATGGCGGGCACCAGATGGTGGGCCATGGCGATGGGGGTGGTCAGGTTGATGTCCAGCAGCGCCTGAACGTCTGGCCAGGCTTCCAGTTCGCCCGCCTGGGGCGGGTGGGTGTTCTTGCCCGCATTGGCGATCACGATATTGGGCAGGTGGTGGGTGCATAGCTCGGCCAGCCAGTTGGCCAGCGCGGTCTCATCACCGAGGTCGATGCTCGACAGCGTGACCTGGGCCCCTTGGGCGCGGCAGTTTTCGCCTACCTGTTCCAGGGCGGCGAGATTGCGGCCGTGGAGGATCAGGTGGGTGTCGTGGTTGGCATATTCGTTGGCCAGCGCGCTGCCGATGGATCCGGTGGCGCCGGTGATCAGCACGCAGCGGTGGCCTGTTTGGGGTGGGGTGCTCACAGCAGCCTCTCCAGTGGCGAGGGGCAGGCTTCGAGCACCTGGGCGGCATTATTGACCGCGAGATCGATCCCGGGCTGGCAGTAAAACCCTCCGTTGAGCTGGGTGGCATACATAACGGTGTTACGGAAATAGTCGAACAGCTGGGCGCTGGGCGGCGGTGGCTGGTGCCAGAACTCCTCCAGGCTGCCCTGGTAGGTCAGGCCCGCCATATGGTAGATGGGCTTGCTCAGTGCAAAAGTGGGGCACTGATGCTCCAGGGAGACGATGCCCACGGTGCTATTGACCGTCACCGTGCCTGCTGCATATTTGAGCAGTTGGTTGAGATCGCCCGACTCCAGGTAGACGATACGCCCCTTCAGGTCGTAGAAATTTTCCAGCCGCTGGATGATGGCCGGGTAGTCGACCAGGCCCATGTCCAGCGGGTGGTTCTTGATACATAGCAGAGCCTCTTGTGGGGCATGTGCGGCAAAGGAGCCCATCACATGATCCATGACCTCTTCCATGTTTTTGTAAGAAGAGTGATGGAGTATCTGCGCGTCGGTGTTGAGCTGTAGCGGCAACATGAAATAGGGTTGGCCGCTGTCGATGAGCGTTTTGATGCGCTGGGCGTCGCGCTTTTTCCATTTTTTCAGCTGTGCGAAACGCTTTAGGTAGCCTGCATACTCGATGGGCGCTTTGATGGGGGAGTGGTTTTCATACCGGTGCGCTACCAGGGGGTTGGCTAACCCGGCGGCATGGTAAGCCACATCGTGCAGAGCGCGAATTTTGAAGGATGAGCGAAAGCGCACCGGTTTTGGCAACGCAGGTAATGCCTTGCCCGCTTCGTAAAACCAGGCGGGGTCTCGCGGAAGAAGCGAGCGTCCGTTAACGCCATCGCGCTCGAGTGTTACCCAGAAGGGGCGAAAGTAGCCCTCCTCGAAAACGTGGGTGCGTACCCCTGCCTGGGCAGCTTGCTCGATGGCTTGGCGATGTACCGGCCGCTGGTCGCCGAACATGACCTGATCGGTGATCTCGTAGCGTTGCCAAAGCGATGTGATGTATTCCGGGAGTGCCGATAATGGTCCGCGAAATAAATGGCTTTTGCTATGGGTGCGCTGCCAATAGAGAATGTCCCCCGCGTTGAAGTTGACCTTTACTACACGGTGTCCATCGTTGCTTAGACGACGGGCCAGACGCTGATAAAAGGGCGAACAAACGCCTTGAAGAAATAAAAATGCGCGTTTTTGCTTCAACTCAATGACTTCCAATCAATGCATTACGATAGCAGCGATACAGGCGCTGCTTCCATGTAAGCTGGTGTTGAGGTGAGTGGACTTGGCGCGCTCTGGCCTGCTCCAGCAGGCTAACGACCGTTTCAGCGTTACATAGCTGGCCTGTAGCAGGATCTACATAGCCGGGATACAACAGCAGGGTGCCTGCTACCAACTCATCCAATGTCAACGTGCGAGTTCGGCCAGGAGAGTGCATGGCATCGTGTGTCAGCCCCCAGCCCGCATAAAAGGGTAAGCCGTAGGTATGTACCTGACGATCACGTAGCAGCGCCTCAAAACCGGTCAAAGAACTCATGGTATGCACGGCGTCGACACGTTCCAGTAGAGCGGTGATCTCCATGTCACTGCCATCAAGATCATACAGCTGTTTGGCTTCACTATCGAGTTTGCCAACGCGTGCGCCGCTGACGACATCGGGATGAGCCTTGTAAATGATGAAGGCATCAGGCTGGTTTTGGCGTACGGTGCGCAGCAGGGCGCTGTTGGTGTTGATGTTGGGTGACCCTGCTGCGATAGAGGCATCGCTTTCCACTTGGCCGGGTACCAGGATGATGACTTTGTCATCGGGTAACTGGATATCCGTATTGCCTTGCACGTTATATTTTGACAGCTTCAGCGCGACCAGTCGTTTTCGTAGCTGTGCTGCTCTTTCCAGCAGAGATGCCTCCATGGGATGTGTGTTGAGCAAACGCTCCAGATCGCTTGGCTGGTTCGGGTCGTAGTAAATGCCCGATGCATCGATCACCAATGAGAGGGGTTGGGATAAGTCAACGCCTAGCCCTACTGAGCGAATAAACCCGTCTTCCATGCGCCAAATATGAGGCAAATATTCCGCATGACGCGTTTTGAATGCTGCGTCGATGCGGCTTGACCATACCAATATGCGTGGTTGGGCACGGTTGTTTGGTAAGTGTTTGGGTAATTCCTTGATGTGCTTGATATTTGATGCAGGCCCAAGGAAATGGCCAACAAAGCGTCGTTTCCAAAATGAAAAACCGCAGGCTAGCCACTCGCCGCGCAGGTGCTCTTGCTGACGCTTCTGGTCGGCAATCAAATGGATCGTTTCTTCTAGTGTGCAAGCTTCTTGCGTATATGGGTTAACGTAGCGGGTATAGCGCAGGTAGGCTGCGGCAAACACTTCGGTGAGCGTCCTGGTCGTGCGCCTGCGAGCGCATGAAAGCCGATCATGGGTGAGTCCCCATCCTGCATAAAATGGCAGGCCAAAGCAGTGCACTTGCTTTCCTGCCAACAATGCCTCGAACCCCAACTGGCTGGTAACCACATAGACGGTGTCTACCTGGTCGAACAGGGCCCAAGGGTTGATGTCTTCGCTCACGACATGACAGCGAGGATGATCAAGCGCTTGTGTGAGGTGGCCTTTTTTCTTGCCTGCGATGACGTCCGGGTGAATCTTGACCAGAACATGCTCAGTGGGGTGATTGGCCAGGGCTTCCTCTAACATGGATGAAAAGCTTTCTGCGCTGGCTCCACCATGCGTAATGGAGGCATCCCCTGCGGTCTGATCGACTACTAATACCTTACCTTTAGAGCCTACCAACCGCTTGTCAGGAGCATGATTGTATTTTGATAGGCGGCATTGAGTTAGAAGGTGCATGCAGGTAGTGGCGTGACTTAGCTCTTCGGCCGTGAACGTGGCATCGTTCAGGCAGTGTTCCAGGTCACTGGGACGTGAGGCATCATAGTAAATGCCGGTATGATCGACGACCATGCTGTGGGGCTGGTAGCCATGGACTCCCAGGCCGAGTGATCTGATGAAGCCATCTTCAAGCGCGACATAGGTCAACCCATGACGTTTGGCATAATCTCTGGCGCGCTTTGCGGTCGGCTTGAATCCCCATCCTATGACCGCCGCAGGCTTGGCGGTAAATGCGCCGATGCGCATAAAACGGTCAAACTCGGGGAGCAGCGTTGCCAAAGTGGCAAGTTTGCCGATACCTTTTGAAATATAACCCGCCGTACGTTTTGCCATGGTTGAGGCTGCAGTCCATGTCGTTCAAAGTGTTAGGCGCTGTCTGAAAAGGGGGTAGGCTTGACCATACGGCGTTAAGCATGGGCTTGTGAGTGAATTCGCTCAATGCGCTCATTAATAGCTTGTAAAGGATGCCTTTTCGCCCATGTTTGCCTTGTCTGGTCTGCGCTCGCTGACTTTTCACACCAAGCCCTGGTAGGCGGCGAACATACGTGAATTGGGCAGGGTTATCAATTCAGCAGCACGCGCTTTACGAACAGGTTACATTGCCATGCAGAGCATGTCGCATAACCGGGGTTCCGGCAACGTTACTAATGCGAATTAAATCAACGCGCAACTTGCTGCTCTTTTTGATAAGTTGGTTTTAGTAAGTAGGCATGAGGCCTGTCCCTCATTTTTTTCAGGGAATGCTCACGAAATAGGAACTTCTGGTGCGACGAGCCCCCATCATCAACAGGCTGTTGACGTTACGCTCCTTGAAAGGGCGGCTACTGTTGGGCCTATCTTGTGCTCTGGCGATTCTGGCGGGCGCAGTACTGAGTATGGCATGGCAGGTGGGCAAGACCATGGTGCACGAGACCAATATGGCTCATTTGCGCTATGAGGCCGATTTGCTGTCTGATGAAATTACTCAGCAGGTGAATCAGCGCATCAGGGCGCTGGAGCTGTTGAGCAGCGCCATGGGGTCCGCCAACGAAACGAGTTGGTTATCGTATGAGCTGCAGAAAAACGATGCTTTGCTCGCCTGGTTCGATGGGCTAGTGGTGAGTGATGAGCACGGTGAGATTGTCGCTGATTGGCCCAGCATCGTGGGACGGGTGGGACTCGATACGTCAGAACTCGAGTATTTCAGGATGGTACGTGGCACACGTCGCCCTTATGTGAGCGAGCCTTTTGTTGGCCGTGCAAGCGGCGCGCCCATGGTGCTGATGATCGTGCCTCGGCTGGACGAGGAGCGTCGTTTTGCCGGGTTCGTGGCGGGTATGGTCAGCCTCGACCGTAGCGGCCTGTTCAATCGACTGGCAACCATTCGTTTGGGCGATCAGGGGTTCGCGGCGGTAGCGACGGCGTCAGGCAAGATTCTTTACCATCCCGATTATGAGCTCGTGAATGCTCAGATCAACCGCGCTCAGCGCAATGCACTGCTGGACCTGGCCCTGGACGGCTGGCAGGGAGAAGGGGTCAGCAGTCTGGCCGACGGTCGTTCCAGCCTTCAGGCGTATGCGCAGGTGTGGCCGGCCAACTGGGTCGTTGGGCTCCATTTGCCCACCGAGCAGGCGCAGCTTCCGCTTTCGGGCTTCATCTCCAAGCTGTTTGGTATCTGGCTGGTGATTTCCCTGCTGATGATGCCGTTATTGTGGTGGTTATTGGCGCGTATCCTCAAGCCTCTCGATCATCTTGAACGCCAGATTGGCGAAGTGGGGGCTGGGCGGCGTTCGCAGTTGGCCCTGGCCACGGGGATGCAGGAGCTGCAGCAAGTCGCCAATACCTTCAATCGTGTGGAAGACGAGCGCCAGCAGCTGGTGGGGCATTTGCAGGAGCGTGAGGCGTTTCTCGATTCGGTGCTGAGTGCCACGCCTCAGGGAATGTTCGTGGCCAACTTCGGCGGCAAGATTACTTATATGAATCCTGCGCTTTTGCAAATTCTGGATATTCCTGCAGATACCCAAATGGAGCAGTGGCTGACACAGATTCACGCGGATGACCGTGAGGGTGCACGGGACATGTGGGTACACAGCTTGAATAGCGGCAGTGATTTCGTGCGCCAGCTGCGTTTTCTGCGCAGCGACGGCGAAACGCTGTGGCTGGATATTCACGCCCGAGTGGTGATGTTGACCCAAGGCGGCCACTCCTTGAGGTTGGTCGGTGTGGTGAAGGACATTACCGAGCGGCGCCAGCAAGAGGCGTTGCAGCGTTGGGAAGCCGAACATGACCCCTTGACCGGGCTGCTGAATCGACGTGGTTTCGAACGCCGCCTGGAAGAAGCGTTTGCTGACTTCCAGAAAACCAGCACGCCTTCGGCGCTGCTGTTGTTCGATCTTGATCACTTCAAGCCGATCAATGACGAAGGCGGCCATGCCTTGGGTGACGAGATGCTGCGCCGTATTGCTCAGGTGGTGGCCTGGGAGGTACGCCGCAGCGACCATGTGGCCCGCCAGGGGGGGGATGAGTTTGGAGTGCTGTTGCCCAGCTGCACCCTTAGCCAAGCCAGGGTGATTGCAGATTCACTGCGCAAGGCGGTGAGCGAGGTGTCGGTGACCCACGAGGATAAGGAATATACCGTTACCTTGAGTATTGGCGTGACCGTCTTCGATGAGAGCGATGACGCCGTGGAAGTCGCCCTGGCACGTGCCGATGCCGCCAGCTATGACGTCAAAGGCCAAGGGCGCGATGGCGTGATGGTCAAGCTGACGGGGGAAAGCGACCCGATGGCGTTGTTCGATTAAGGTAGTGCAAATCCTTCTGCCTGCCAGGTTTCCAGCCAGCCTGGTAGTGCGTCGGCGGGCATCGGGCGAGCAATACCGTAGCCTTGCGCCAAATGGCAGCCCATGTTCAGCAAGGCTTGGGCATGCTCCATGGTCTCGACCCCTTCTGCCAGCACCGGCCGTGAGAACTTTCTTGCCATGAAGATAATGCTTTCCACGATGGCTCTGTCGTCCTCACTTTCCAGCATGTCGCGCACGAAATCGCGGTCTACCTTGATCAACTGCACGGGCAGGCGACGGAAGTAGGCCAATGAAGAGTAGCCGGTGCCGAAGTCGTCGAGGGCAATTTTAATACCTAGCCGCTGGCACTCTTCCAGCACGTGCAGGGCGGCCTGCATGTCATCCAGCGTGGCCGATTCCAGAATCTCGATGGCGAGCAGTCGCGAGGGGACTTGCGGGTAGTACAGCAGCAGCTGTTCCAACTGCGGCAGAAAGCCGGGGTGCAGCAGGTGTTGCGGGCTGATGTTGACACTCACCTGCAGTTCGATGCCCATGGCCAGCCAGCTTTGCAGCTGCTTCAAGGCGGCTTCGATGACCCACTCGCCCAGATGAAACTCCAGCTCGCTGCCTTCCAGCAGGGGTAGAAATTCCGCGGGGTTGCGCAGCCCGTGTTGCGGGTGGATCCAGCGAATCAGCGCCTCAGCCCCGACCACGGTGTGCGATTTGAGATCGACCTGGGGCTGATAGTAGAGACGAAATTCGTCATTGGCCAGGCCGTGCTGAATGGCGCTGCGCTCCTGCTGGCGCAGTTTGACCAGGTACTCCTGATCAGTGCTGTAGCGTACGCACTGGGCAACCCCTTGGGTCTTGGCCTGATAGAGTGCCTGATAGGCATGGCGAAACAGGGCGTCGGGGTCGACGTTGTCGTTGGGGTAGGTGGTCATACCGATACAGGCAGTGAGCTTCAACTTTTGCCCGTTGACGTGCAGCGGCTGCTGTAGGGCGTGCTGGATGGTGGACGGGGTGAGGCGTTGGGTTGGCCCTGCCAGCACAAATTCATCGCCACTGAGCCGTGCCGTGATGCCCTGGGCCTTGAAGGGGCTGACCAGGGCTTCCAGCCGTTTGGCTACCCGTCTGAGTATGCTATTGCCAGTGGCGTAGCCAAACAGGTCGTTAAGGCGTTTGAAGTCATCGATATTGAGCACTGAGATGGTCAGTGGCGCATGATGCTGCACCAGTGCTTCCAACTGCGTACGGGCTAGCCGCTGATTGGGCAGCTGGGTCAGCTCATCGATATTGGCAGCCTTGTAAAGCGCCTCTTCATGCAGCTTGGTGTCGGTAATGTCCGACTGAATGGCAATGAAGCCGCCGCCGGTTTGCTCATTGGCAGGCAGCGGGTTACAGCTTATATGCACCCAGTACGGGGTGCCATCCTTGCGGTAGTTGAGCAGCTCTTCTTCGAAGTGCTGGCGGTGGCGCAGGGCATGGGCAATGCGCAGTACCGTGGCGCGGTCGGTGGCTTTGCCTTGGACCAACTGCCCTGGCTTCTTGCCGACCGCTTCTGCGAAGGTGTAGCCACTGAGCCGGGTAAAGCCATCGTTGATCCATTCGATGTTGCCGCGTGCATCGGTGATCACCACGCCGTTGCTGGTGTTCCTGGCCACCAATGAAAGCCGTGCGATGGCCTGTTGATCTTGCTGCTGCTGACGGTAGTGGCGCAGAGTGTTGATGAACTGCCCGATACTGCCCAGCAGCGGGGCCAGGTACTCCACCAGGTCGGGATGATAGCCCCCGGGGCGATTGGCCAGGCCAATCATGGCGATGCAACGACCGTGGAAGTGAATCGGTGCCCCCAGAAACGCATCGAGCGGTGGATGCCCCGGTGGCAGGCCGCCGCGCCTGGGGTCATGGGCGGGGTCGTTGGCAATGACCACTTCTTCGTGGCGCATCACATGGCCGAACAGCGTATCCAGGTTGCTGAACACCATGCCGCTGGGGGCGTGCTGAGCGTAGAATTGCCGCGAGGGCTCATCCCAACTGATGTCGGTGATGGCATGGGTCACCAGATAGGGTGTCTTGTCGGGGTGGTAAAGCACTTCGCCGATGAAGCCGTATTCGCTGCCGGTGAGGGTGAGCAGGTCGTCGAGCAATGGGTTGAGCGCCTTGGCATTGCCCTGTTCGTCGATAAAGCTGGCTTGCGCCCGCATGATGGCCTGCTCCAGTGCCTGCTGGCGCAGTAGCTGTGTTTCGACCTTCTTGCGGGGAGTGACATCCAGCATGGTGCCGATGATCTGCACCACTTGGCCATCCACGGCCAAGGGGTTGCCGGTGATTCTGACCCAGAGCGGCTCGCCCGAGGGGGTCTGCATCTCGAAGATATCGTTGAAGGGCGCTCCGTGGGCGATGGCGGTGTCGATGGCTTCGACGAGCCGGGCGCGGTCAGCCGAGGTGTACGCCTGCATGCGCGCTTCGAAGGTGTTGGCTTGCCGAGCATCGGTTTGATAGAGCGCATCGACCACGTCGTTCCAGTGGGTGGTGCGGGTGGCGACATCCATCTCCCAGAGGCCGATGGCGGCATTGCCAATGGCTTGATAGGCGCGTTGGCTCAGGTAGTGCTCGAACTGCAGCACGGTGCTGCTGGCCAGTTGCTGTAGCAGTTCCCGCTGGGTAGGGCTCAGTTGGCGGGGCTTGTGATCCATGACGCACAGCGTGCCGAGGATGTCGCCATTGTCGGCGACCAGCGGCATGCCAGCATAGAACACGACATGGGGCGCCTCGCTGACCATGGGCAACTTATGGAGCCGCGCATCCAGGCGTGCATCCGATACTTCGAACAGCTTGGGTTCGAGGATGGCTTCCCCGCATAATGAGAGCTGACGCAATACCGTGGGGCTGTATTCACCCACGCCACTTTTGACCCAGACGTGACTGGCATCCACCAGCGTGATCAAGGCTATGGGGGTTTCGCAGTAAGCAGCCGCTAGACGAGTGATGCGGTCAAACTCCTGGTCAGCCGAAAGATCCCCCAGTGTGTACCGCTTCAGGGTGAGAAGCCGCTGTGCTTCGTGTTCAGGGACGGCGGGCTGTACCATACGTAACGTATCCGTGATGCGCGTTTAGGGCTACTTTCCCTTATGCCGGGGTGGCTGTCTAGCCAGTCGACAAATCCTGGTCAACGGTAGAGTATAAGACGCCGCTTATCCAACTGAGAGAGCTGCTGTGGATCTACTGGAACTGTTTACCCGCACGCTAGACGTGACGCTACCCGTGTTTGCCATGGTGTTCATCGGCATTGGCTTGAAACGCCTGGGCTGGATCGACAGCGCCTTTATCAGTACGGCCTCGACGCTGGTGTTCAAGGCAACGCTGCCCACGCTTATCTTTCTGAGTCTAGTCAAGGCCGACCTCAGTGTCGCGTTGGACATTCCGCTGCTGCTGTTCTTCGCTGTGGCCACCCTGGCGCAGTTCGCCCTGAGCTGGGGCTGGGCGCATCTACGTGTGCCCCAGGCAGACAGAGGGATATACGTGCAGGGAGCCTTTCGCGGTAACTGCGGCGTGGTGGGGCTGGCCTTGGCGGCGGGCATGTATGGCAATTACGGGCTTTCGGCGGGAAGCCTGCTGCTGGGCGTGGTGATCGTGATGTACAACGCGCTTTCCGTGGTGGCCCTAGCGGCGTACCAGCCTGGCCAATCTACCGACTGGCGCAGCCTGCTGGGGCATATCGTCAAGAACCCGCTGATTCTTTCCGTGTTCGCGGCGTTGCCGTTCACGGCGTTCTCGGTAGGGCTGCCCAGCTGGGTGATGACCTCGGGCAACTACTTTGCCTCGCTGACGCTGCCCCTGGCGTTGATCTGCATTGGCGCCACGCTTTCGGTCTCCAGCATGCGTGAAGGCAGTCAGGTGGCCATGAGTGCCAGCCTGATGAAGATGGTCGTGCTGCCCGCGTTGGCCACACTGGCGGCATGGCTGATGGGGTTCTCCGGCGCGCAGCTGGGGCTGTTGTTCCTGTTCTTCGCCAGCCCCACCGCCGCTGCCAGCTTCGTGATGGTGAAGGCCATCAACGGCAACGTGGCCCTGGCCGCCAATATCATCGCCCTTACCACGCTGATGGCCAGCATCACCGTGACGTTGGGCATTTTCGCCCTACGCCTGGCCGGGTGGATTTAAAGCGCGGCGGTTGGCCGGGGCGCAGCAACGCGCTATACTACGCGCCCCGTAAGTCCCTGTAGCTCAGTAGGATAGAGCAGCCGCCTCCTAAGCGGCAGGTCGCAGGTTCGACTCCTGCCAGGGACGCCATTGAGGGGCTTCTCGGGAAGTCCTCAAAAGCCTAGAAACAGAGCTAGTGCGCTGAAATTTCTAATCTTTCAGCTCTATTGCATGTTCCTCTATACATTCCACCCTTACAATCAGAGGAATACCGTGTGGTATACCTCTCGCTCCGAGACTTACTCGCGTTCCCCTCACACCATCGGCAACTCAATCACAAACTCGCTGCCGCCGCCGGGGGCGCCCTGGTAGTGTACGTCGCCGCCTAGCTGGCGGCAGATTTCTCGGGTGATGGCCAGGCCCAGGCCGGTGCCGGGGAGTTTGCGGGTGTCGCTGCTGTCGGCTTGCGAGAAGCGTTGAAAGAGCTGTGCCTGGAAGGCTTCGGGCACGCCGGGGCCGTGGTCGCGCACGCGGATTTCTGCGCGGCCTTGCTGGGCGTGGGCGGTGATGCTGACGGCTGCTCCTGCGGGGGTGAACTTGATGGCGTTGGAGATCAGGTTGGTCAGTGCCTGGATGAGCCGCTGGCCATCCACGTTGACGTTCAGGGTGGTGTCGTTGGCCAGCAGTTGCAGGCTGACCTGGTGCTGGTCGCCATAGCTGCCCATGGATTCGATGGCTTCCGTGACCAAGGGGGCTAGGGGCTGTTCGGCGAGCTGCATGGGCATTTTTCCGGCCACCAGTTTTTCCATGTCCAGCAGGTCGTTGATGAGCGTGGTCAGGCGCTGGCCGTTGCGCAAGGCGGTGTCGAGCAGGGTGGCGGCCTGGGGTGGAAAGACTCCCAGTGCACCCCCGGCCAGCAGCCCTAGCGCACCGTTGATGGAGGTGAGCGGGGTACGCAGTTCATGGCTCACCGTGGCGATGAACTGGTTCTTCATTTTATCCAGACGACGCCGTTCGGTGATGTCTTCGATGAGCGACCAGATGACCCATTTGCCATCCGGGTCCTGGCTGAGCATGCCTTGCAGGCGCACCGGGTAGCGGCTGCCGTCCTTGCGGTAATACTCTTTTTCGAACGGGCCGTACCGGCCATGGGAGGCCAGGCTGGTCAGCACCAGCTCTTCTTCGGGTTGGTACTCTTTGGGGGTCAGGTCCCAGTAGCTGAGGTTGACGAACTCTTCTCGCGTGAAGCCGGAGGGCTGGATGAGGGCGTCGTTGAGGTCGATGAAGCGTCCGGTTTCGTAATCGTTCAGGGCAATGCCGATGGGGGCAAATTCGAACAGGCCGCGCAGGCGGCTTTCGTTGCGTTCCATGGCCAGGCGGGCCAGCTCTTGTTCATGAATATCGTACAGGTAGCCGTGCCACAGCACGCTGCCATCGGCCAGGCGTTCTGGGCGGGCTTGGCCGGTGGTCCAGCGGTAGTGGCCGTCGGGTTGCTTGACGCGGTAGGTGGCTTCCCAGTAATCGAGGGTGTTGGCGGAGTGCACGATACTGGCCGCGACGCTCTCGAGGTCGTCGGGGTGGATGGTGGCCAACGCGGGCCCTGCATCCTGGGCGGCTTCTTCTGGCGTAATACCGTAGAGCGCCTCGATCTGAGGAGAGCTGAACGGGAAAGTGGCGCGACCATCGGGAAATAGCCGGTATTGGTAGATCGTGCCGGGCAATTGGGCCATCAGTTTGGTGACCCGTTCGTTGCTCAGGCTGTTGGTGAGCGTGTCCGAGAGCCAGCGGGCGAGCAGGCGCATGAACAGGGTCTCGCTTTCATCGAACTCTCCCAGCCGGGAGTGGCTGGAGGTGAAGTTCAGGGTGCCGAATATTTGGCCCTCTACGTTCAGGGTAATGCCTGCGTAGGTGCCGATGGGAAAGCTCTGGTTACATGGATGATGGTGGTAGCGGCTGTCGGAGACGTTGGCAATGAACAGCTCGTGCTGCTGGTCGGAAAGCAGCAGTTGGCACCAGGTCTGGTCGACGGGGAGGCTGTAGCCGGCCGGTATGGGCAGGGTGTCGGGCGCATCGACCCAGCGCACGGTGTACACGTCGCTTTCGATCTGGCTGATCACCGCCAGGTCCAGCCCGAGATAGGCCTTGGCACGGGCCAGGGCGTATTGGATTTTGGCATCGAGTGTGTCGGCGGGCTGAAAGGCGATATCGTTGAGCAGATTGAGGGCGTCGTGGTGCTTGCGCAGTTGGCTGCGGGCTTCGTGCTCGCGGGTGATATCGACAATGAAGCCTTCCATGATGAGCGGGTATTGCGCATTGCCGGGTACCCAGTTGCCGCGCTCTTCGACCCAGCGCCAGCTGCCGTCTCGGTGGCGAACGCGGTACTCGAAATGCCAGCCTTCCTTGCGTTCCAGCGCCAGGTTGACCTGTTCGGTCAGCATGGGGCCGTCGTCGGGGTGTACCAGCTCGGCGTAGCTGGTGGATTTGTTGTTCAGCAGCTCTTCGGCGGGGTAGCCGCTGATCTGGTCGATTTGGCCGCTGATGTAAAGCATGGTCCAGTTGTCGTCGGGCAAGCAGCGGAACGTGACGCCGGGCATGTTGCTGAGCAGCGAGGCGAATTCGTCACGGCTGGCTTGCAGTTCCTGAACCAGCCCGGAGCGCGAGGTGCCGTAGTCGATGTCTCTCTGCACCAGCTCCTCTACCATGGCGGCCATGTCGCATAGCAGGCTGAGCTGCTCGCTACTCAACTGCTTGGGTTCGGGGTCCAGCAGGCAGAGTGTGCCAATGCGCTAGCCATGAATACGCAGCGGTACGCCTGCATAGAAGCGTAGAAACGGGGCGGCGGTGACAACGGGCAGTCGAGCGAAGCGGGCGTCTTGCCGAGCGTCTTCGACGATCAGCGGCGCGTCGTCCAGCTCGGCATGGCCACAAAACGTCTGGTCGAGGGGCAGGGAGGGCAGGTCGATTCCTTGGCAGGACTTGAACAGGAGCTTGGCCTGGTGAATGAAAGAGATCACCGCCATCGAAACGCCGAAGGTTTGCTGGGCCAGCCGAGTCACGCGGTCGAAGCGTGCGTCGGCACGGTCATCCAGTAGCTCGCTGATGGCTCGCACGAGGGGTGGCGTTGCGGGATTGCGTTGAATCGTTGGCTCTTTCATGGCGTGACCCACCACTCTCTGAAATGCATTGGCACGCCATCAAGGGGCATGCCTGACCTCCCCATAGTGTAAATACAGGCGGTATCGCGGTATCTAGCGCGGATGTGAAAAATTGTGGAATGTAGGGGCCGGGCTCAGTGAGTGGCTCAGTGAGTGGTGTAGTGGGCAAGGACTTTCTGTGCCGTGGCTTTCAGCTCGTCTTGCCATTCACGGGGGGCGAGCACTTTGATGTTGGCCCCCATGCCCATTAGCCACCAGAGCGTCTGCTGGTCGTTGGGGACGGTTACGTTCAGCCGATACCAGCCTTCCTGAGGCCCCGGGGTGATGCTTTGCTGTTCCGATAGCGGGGTTTCTTGCAGTAGCCAGGCCGCAGAAGGGCTGATCTCTGCTTCCAGTTCGATGTCTTCGATGCCTTGGCGGTAGCCAAAGGCGCCTTGCTGGATGTAATGGTCGATGTCGAAACCTTCTTGTGCTTGCCAGGCTCGGTCGCTCAGGGCAGCGTGCTTGACGCGGTGTAGCGCGAATTGCCTCAGGTCGTCAAAGCCGTCTACATGGGCCAGCAGATAGGTAACGCTGTGGCGGCTGACGATCCCTTGTGGGTGTAGCGTGAAGGCTTTTTCGGATTCGGCAGAGCGTGAGAGGTACTGCACGTCGATGGCTTTCTGTTCGAGCAGTGCTTGGGCAACCGTTTGCCAAGTGGCTTCATCGAGCGCGGCAGGAATCAGGGCCTTGCCATTGGGAATGGCGCGAACTCGCCGTGCCCAGTTGCTCAAACCGTTGGCGGCCAGCTGTTCGAGCAGTTGGCGGGCGTCGTTGAAATGGGGGTCGAGCTGGCTGATGACCACTGGCGGCAGCAGGCCCTTGAGGTACTCTTCAGCCAGCACCAGGGTAAGCGCGCCGGGTACGTCGAGGGCGGGCAATTGGCATTGGTAATCGCGGTCGAAATACCAGCGGTAGGGTTTTTGGCTGTCGTCGCAACCAATCGGAAATTGGCTGGAGAGCTTTTGGCCCAGGTCGCGTTGCAGTGAGCGGATATCGACCAAAAAGCCATGTTCGGCCAGCTTTTCCTTGAGGGCCGGGGTCGATATCCAGCCAGGGTAGCGCGGTATCAGCTGAAGCATGGTGATATGACGAAAGAGCGTATCGCGTGCATCGGACATGACGGCCAACCCTGGCAAAAAGAAAGCGTTCGTTAGTGAACCGTTAGTTTATCGCGCCTCACAAAACTTAGCGACACTTTCGGGCAGCGTGCCTGTTTCACGGGCGGCCATGTGCGCGCGCCGACGCCACAGGGCAAGAACACGTTCATCAGGCGCCGTGCCCGGCAGATGACTCCAAAGGGCGGCGGGATGCACGTCGATGGTGGACTCCAGCGATGTGTCGGGGTGTCCTTCCAGCCATTGGTATACGTCCAGGGCGCTGCGACCTACGCAGACGGGGAAGAGGAGCGCGTTACTGGGCAGCGGGAAGTCCAGTGCCAGCAGCAGGGCGTTGACTTCATGGTCGCAGGCCAGGTGCCAGCGATGACGATGCGCTACCAGTGGGGCACTCAGGTGGCCGGCCATGCAGTGCCAGATGAGGTGTGCGTGTAAAAAACGTCGCGACTCGTTCGTCAAAGAAGCGCTATAGTCGGGTGAAAAATAGAGATGACGGCCATCGGTGCTGGCGGTATCGAACCGCTGGCTGATCAGTGGGCTAAGCGTCAGGCATTCGCTGAGCAGTGCCATCATTGGATGTGAGTCTGCCCATTCGAGACGGTCTTGCTCCCACTTTCGTTGCTCTTGTTGGGCCAGTTGCTGCTGTACTGCCGTTGGCGTCATAGGATCCATTGCGCTGCCTCCTTTGTGTCGATGAAGGCAGCGTACTGGCAAGGTGCGACACTGCAGGTCGCACGGCTGACATTGCGTTGAGGAAAATGACATGAGATTACGTTATTGGCCGCTGTGGGTAGCGGCAGGGATGACCGCACTGTTGGCGGGATGTGCCACGGCGGGGGGTGAGCAGGCGCCGAGCATGCAAGCGGCGGCGGCTGAACATTGTGAGGCACGGGGAGGCGAGCGTATCACCCGTGAAAGCCGTTTGGGGACGGGGCGTTATTGCCGCTTGCCAGATGGCCGGGTAGAGAATGAATGGCATCTTTACCGTACGGAACGGCTGGATAACTTCTAATCCTATTGGGTGGCTGATAGTGCACGTGGTCATGGCGATGCTTCTTTCTCGATGGCGTACCCTGGCGGGGTGGCCTGCTCTGTGTGCCTTGCTGGCACTTTCTGGGCTGGCTCACGGCTACCAGGGCCCTTCTCCATTGGGGGAGTGGGAGTACCGTTGGGGGGACTCGCCATTGGGCAGCGAAGGGGAGCCACTCTGGTTATCGGAGCCGAGCCGCGATTGGCAGGCCATTGCCTTTCCATCGAACCCGCCCGAGCGCGAGGGGCGGCAATATGTCTGGTTCAGGACCGTACTGCCTGAAGGAAACTGGCGTGATCCGGTGATCCACATCACCAGCATCAATCTGGTCGGGCAGGTGTTTTTGGGAGATGAGCTGATTTATGAGCACGGCGATATGCAGCAGCCGCGCTTCATTGGTTGGCCGTGGCATTTGATTCCGCTGCCCGACGATTTTGCGGGCCAGACCCTGTCAATACGCATCTATTCGGACTACACCAGCATTGGTTTATGGGGCGATGTTCGGGTCATGGACCGCCTGGGCGCCCTCAAGGCGATGCTGAAGGCGTCAGCAAAAGACCTGGCGGTCAGTGCATTCAGCCTGTTGTTGGCAACGCTTGCGGGTATTTTTGCGCTGATGGGCCCTGACCGGCGAGGCTTTGGTGCCACGGCGCTGTTCGCCTGTGCTTCCGGATTGATGCTGTTGGCCGAAACGCCTGCCAGGCAGCTGATTGCCGATGCCCCCTTGGCCTGGGACATGCTGCGCGCCGCCAGTTATTTTACCTTGCCCATTGCCATGGGGCTGCTGTTGAGCCACTGGTTGGTGGGGTCGGCCAAGCGCTGGATGGCGCGTTTCTGGCAGCTTCATCTGGGGTATCTGGTGGTCACCATGGGGTTGGTGCAGTTTGGGTTCTTGAACCTGGCCTTGACCTTTCCTGTATTTGACGTGCTGCTGCTGCTAACGTTGCCCTGCATGCTGCTGATCGCCCTGCTGGCATGGCGCCGACTGGCGCTGGAGCAACGCTGGCTGGTGGTCAGCTTTATCATGTTCGCGCCTTTGCTGGTGCTCGATATGTTGGTGGCCCACGGGCTGGTGGCGCTACGGCAAGTGCCCTTGAGCTTTGGTGCATTGGGCTTTTCGCTGATGATCGTGGGAATCTCGCTGTGGCATTACCGCTTCACGCAGCGGCAGCTGGCGCTGGCGAACCTGACGCTGGAGGCACAGGTGAAATCGCGCACGGCAGAGCTGGATCAGCTGGTGGATCAACTGAAAGGGCTGTCGCTTCAGGATGCCTTGACGGGGCTGCCCAATCGGCGTCACTTCGATACGCTGCTGGACGACGAAATCGAGCGCGCTGCGCAGAGCGGGCAGCCGCTTTCCCTGCTGATGATCGACATCGATCACTTCAAGAACGTCAACGATAGCTTTGGCCATGATGTGGGCGATGCCGTGCTGATCGAAGTCGCCAACCTGCTGACACGCTGCTTTCGCGGCAGCGATGTGGTGTGCCGTCTGGGCGGGGAAGAGTTCGTGGCGTTGCTGCCGGAGACCGACCTGGTAGAAGCCGAACGGCGTGCCCAGGAGCTATTGCAGACGTTGCGCTCCTACCCCTTGTTCTATCAACAGCAGCCATTGGGTTACATCACGTTGTCTTGTGGCATTGCGGCCTGTCCCCACCATACCGAGAGTCGGCATGCGTTGATCAAATTGGCGGACCAGGCGCTTTACCAAGCCAAAAACAGCGGCCGTGACCGCTGCGTGGTCTGGCAGTCGCCTCAAGAGGGTCAGGCATCTTGCGATGCTGTTTAAATGTTAATCAAGGATTGTCGAATTGCTGTTTCACATTAGCAACTGTGCTAGTTGTAAACGCTCGTTTAAACCATTCTTTTAGCCACTTGTTTGATTGTCAATAAATGTCACATTCAATGTTTTCCTGGTTACTTTTTTAATCTTTCATGCCATAGTTATTTCATTAGCCCAGTCATGGGTGTTGCCTAAGCAGTCAATAACGAGGGGGTGTGTGATGAGAAACAATGGCTATGTCTCCCAGGTGAACTATCCTATTGATCCTGATGATTTTTTGATTTCGCGTACCGATGTCAACGGTTACATCACATACGCGAACCCTCGGTTTATTGAGGTCAGTGGCTTTGAGATCGAAGAGCTAATGAACGAACCTCACAACGTGGTGCGTCACCCGGATATGCCGCCGGAAGTATACCGCGATATGTGGGCAACCCTGCGCGAAGGCTCCTCCTGGCAGGGCTACGTCAAGAACCGTCGCAAAAACGGTGACCACTACTGGGTGCATGCCAATGTCGTGCCGGTGATGGACAAGGGCGAGCTGCAGGGGTATGCCTCGCTGCGTTCTTTCGCAAGCGAAGAAAAGGTCCGCTATTTCGAAAACATTTATCGCCAAATGCGCGAAAAGACCTGCCCTTACTATGTGAAACGCGGGCAGCTTAAGCGGCGTGGCTTGCGGGGCAAGTTGCCTTCCATTCAGTGGGAAGGGGTCAAGACGCGTTTGATGGTCGCCAGCTTTGCTAGCGTGATGCTGTTGGGCGGGGGCCTGGCGGTCACTCAGCACTTTGCGCTGGGGGGCTGGCAGCTGGGTGTATTGGCGCTGGTGTTGGCCGGGTTGGTGTGTGGTGTCAATGCCTTGCTGCTTGGCTCGCTGAATCGCTCGGTGCTCTCACTAAAGGATATCGCGCTGCAGTTGGCGGCAGGTAACCTGAATGCCACTATTCCCTCCCACCAGCGGCAGTCGCTTCGCCAAACGCTGGAAGCACTGCAACTGATGCGGCGCTCGCTACTCTCCACGGCCAGTGATATCCAGCGCAATATGGAAGTCATCAGCCCGGTGGTGGACCAGATTCTTAATAACAACAGCAACATGGCTGATCGTCTGGAGCAACAGGCATCCGCTGTTCAGCAAACCGCAGCCAGTATGGAAG
Organism: Vreelandella hamiltonii; assembly: GCF_014651795.1. Lineage (NCBI taxonomy): Bacteria > Pseudomonadati > Pseudomonadota > Gammaproteobacteria > Oceanospirillales > Halomonadaceae > Vreelandella > Vreelandella hamiltonii. Next base: position 81,120 of record NZ_BMXO01000003.1, read on the forward strand.
AGATCTCCAGTACCGTGCGCCAAAGCGCGTCCAACGCGGAGCTGGCGAGCAAGGCGGCAGATACCAACCTGACAGAGGTCAGTACGGCGTCGCGATTGACCGATGAGCTGGCGCAGGCAATGGAGGTGCTGGCCAAGCAGTCGGAACGTATGAAGCACATGGTGCAAACCATCGATTCGATTGCCTTCCAGACCAATATCCTGGCCTTGAATGCTTCCGTGGAAGCCGCCCGGGCAGGGGAGCATGGGCGTGGTTTTGCGGTGGTGGCGCAAGAGGTGCGCAAGCTGTCCAACCAGACTGCCGAAGCGGCCAAGGAAGTACAGCACATGATCGTGGACACCAACCAGAGTGTTCTGGAAAGCGTGGCCCACACCCGTGAAACCCAGGCGGCCACGCTGCGCATCAAGCAGGCCAGCCAGCGGGTCAACGACCTGATGGGAGAAATTAGCCGCGCCGCCAGCGAGCAGAGCGATGGAGTCGCCCAGATCGGGCTGGCCATTGCCGAGATCGACAGCACGACGCAAGCCAGTGCTTCCGACATGGAGAGCTACCGCCGAGTCGCCGATGCGCTCAGTGGAGAAGCCGCTTCTCTGAATAACAGCGTAAATGCGTTCAGGACCTCCAGCCGCAGCGCTAATACCCACCAGCTGCCTGGGCTTCGTCGACCCGATTCGCTTCGCCTCGATAGCATCAAGGGTAAGCCTGCGCTACCCGCGAAGCACGCTACGGCAGGCGACTGGGAGCAGTTCTGAGTTCACTCCTTTCTCCTGGTCCTGACACCAGCCGCTTGGGCGGCTGGTTTTTTTGTTTAGAGGGCGTTTTGCCTATCACGCTGTCCAGGGGAGGAGCAGTGTCGCCGCCTGGCCTTTGCTACGCTGAAAGAAAACCGGGAGGGTGGCGATGCACGTGCACGAGTATCAACAGTACGACGCAACGGGGCTGGCAGCGCTGATTCGTGGCGGGCAGGTGAGCCGGGAAGAGGTGCTGGAAGCCGCGCTGGTGGCCATCGAGCGGGCTAACCCGGCGCTGCAGGCCGTGGTGCGCATGCGGGTCGAGCAGGCGCGTCGTGAAAGCCAGCAGGTAGAAAGTTCGGCCTGTTTTGCCGGTGTGCCCACCTTGAGCAAGGATTTGTTGATGGCGCTCAAAGGGGAGCCCTTGGCATTCGGCAGTGCTGCGTTACGCGACTGGCGGCCTGCCGAGGATTCGCTGTTCATCCAGCGCTCGCGCAGGGCGGGGCTGGTGGTGGTGGGCCAAACGGCCACGCCGGAGCTTGGCTTGATGGGCATCACGGAGCCCAAGGCATTTGCCCACCCTGAAAACCCGTGGTGCGCAGGCTATTCGCCCGGTGGTTCCAGCGGTGGAGCGGCGGCCGCGGTGGCCGGGGGCATGGTGCCCTTGGCGCTGGCAGGCGATGGCGGCGGTTCCATTCGTATTCCTGCCAGCTATTGCGGGCTGTTCGGGTTCAAGCCTTCCAGGGGCCGCGTGCCGCTGGCGCCAGCCCATGGTGAAGTGTGGCAGGGGGCGGTCGTGGAGCATGCGATCACGCGGAGCGTGCGTGACAGTGCGGCCCTGCTGGAAGAGGTCAACGGCATGGCGCCTTCGGGCCCTTACCCGGTGCTTGCGGAGCGCGGCTATGTGGAGGCGCTGTCGAAACCCTGTCCACCCTTGCGGGTGGCGATCTCTCTGGGGGAGCCTTTGGGGCGCAGTGTGGGTACACGGTTGAATCCAGAGGTGAAAACGGCCATCGAGAAAACCGCCCAGCGGCTGGAGGAGATGGGGCACACGGTAGCGTGGTGCGACCCGCCGGTCGACGGTGAGGCGCTTGCCGACAGTTACCTGACGCTCTACCTGGGCCATCTGGCGGCAGACCTGCGCTGGATCAGTCAGCAAACCGGCGTGCCGCTCGGCCGCCTGCCCCTGGAGCCTTCTACCCGAGCCATTGGCCGCCTGGGCGCCAAACTCTCTGCCTGGGAGTACGAGACGGCCAAGCGCTACTGGCACGTGGCCGCCGAGCAGATGAGCCAGTTTCATCAGCGTCATGATGTGCTGGTGCTGCCCGTGGCCGCAGACACCGCGCCTAGGTTGGGGGAGCTGTACCCGTCGGCCCTGCGCGAACGGTTGATGGCGCTGCTGGCGGTGCCGGGCCTGCCCGCGCTGGCCCTGAAGGCGGGGCTGTTGAAGCGACTGGCCGTCGATGCCCTGAGCCGTACGCCCTTTACCCAGTTGGCCAACCTGACCGGCCAGCCTGCCATGTCGCTGCCGATGCACGTGGCGCAAAGCGGCTTGCCCGTGGGGGTGCAAGTGGTTGGGCGGCTGGGGGAAGACCGCCAGTTGCTGCAGTTGGCCGCCGCCCTGGAGCAGCAGGAAAACTGGCAGGCGAGGCTGCCTCGGCAAGCGTTTGCAGCTCAGGCAGGGTAAACTACGCCCCCGTCAATCGACGAACGTGATTCTATCTAGAGCTTGCTGCATGCACCCATCCTACGAACTGACCGAGGCGGGCGACCGTTATTTCGATGGTCTGGCGGAGAAATTTTCCCGCTCGCTGTATCAGGCCCCGCGTGGAGAGCTGCGCTTGGCCATGCTGGATTACCTGCTGCCTCAGATGCTGAACCTGAACGCCCAGCCGGTACTGGATGTAGGCGGCGGCCTGGGTCAGCTGTCGGCCTGGCTGGCCGAGCGGGGGCATGCGGTGACCATGGCAGAGCCTTCCCAGGATATGTTGGTACACGCCCAGGCATGGCATGGCCAGCGGGTCAGCGAAGGTGCTTTCAATGCCGACGCGCTGCACTACGTTGCGGCACCGCTGCAAGCGTTGCCCGTTCAAGCCCCCGGGCCTTGGCCGCTGATCATTTGTCATGCGGTGCTGGAGTGGCTGGGCGACCCGGCCCAGGCGCTGGCTACCCTGGCCAGCCTGCTGGCCCCCGGTGGCCAGCTGAGCCTGATGGTGTTCAACCGCGATGCGCTGCGCTTCTCCAACGTGGTGAAGGGCAACTTGAACAAGGCGCTGGGCGACCAGTTGGCAGGCAAGGGGCGTCGCCAGCGCTTGACCCCCATTTCACCCATGACCCACGCGCAAGTTCTGGGCTGGGCCGACATCTGCGGCCTGGAGATGGTCGACGTGGCGGGCATTCGTATCTTTCAGGACTACCTGCGCCAGGCCCCTGCCAGCGCTGACGACCAGGCCGCGCTCATGGCGCTGGAACGCCAGTACTGCCGCCAGGAGCCCCATTGGCGGCTGGGCCGCTATCTACTTTACACCTTCACCAGACCCGAGGCCGATGCATGAGCGCTCAACTGCCCGCCAGCCAACTTCTCGAACGTTACCATGGCCCAGCGGCTCAACTGCTGCCCATCGCTCCGCCTGCCGACGGCTGGCTGGTGGAGCGCTCTACCGCAATGATCAGTGGTGATGTGGCGCTGCGCCAGCAGTGGCAGGACGCTGGAAAGCTGGCCAGTAGCCCGCTGGCGCCCATGAATGCAGAGCCCGCTGGCCGCGTGGTGCTGTTCTGGCCCAAGGCGCATGCCTTGGGCACGTGGTGGCTGCGCTGGCTGTGCCAATGGCTCCCCGAGAACACGCCTTTCGAGATCGTGGGGGAGCACCAGGGCGGGATCAAGCGTGTGCCGAAGCTGCTGGCAGCGCTGGGCATGGGGTGTGACAAGCTGGACAACGCACGCCGCTGTTCACTGTTTGCCAGCCGCACCGTGGCGCTGCCCGAGCAGCCGGATGAGTGGCAGCGCTTCGAAGCGTTGGGCATGACGCTGGTGAGCCACCCTGGTGTGTTTGGCCATGGCAAGGTCGACGAAGGAACCTTGCTACTCCTCGACACCCTGGAAGCGCACTTGCCCAGGCGCCCGCTGAGCGTGCTGGACATGGGCTGTGGTGACGGCATCATCAGCGCCTGGCTGGCCAGCCGTGGCCATACGGTGACAGCGGTGGACGTCAACGCCTTTGCCGTCGAGGCGTGTCGCCAGACCCTGGCGGCCAACCAGCTGACGGGCAGCGTGTGCGAAAGCGATGTCTACCGTGCGCTGGGCGATACGCGCTTCGACCTGATCGTCAGCAATCCACCGTTTCACCAGGAGCGCGAGATCAGCTACGGACCGAGTGCGCGACTCATCGACGAAGCGCGTCAGCACCTGACCCCCAAAGGCCAACTGGTGCTGGTGGCCAATGCCTTCCTGCCTTATCCCGAGCGGCTGGAGCGTGCGTTTGGAAGCTTCGAGACGCTGGCCGACAATCGGCGTTTCCGGGTGTATCGCGGGCAGTCGTGAAGGTGCCGCTGGCTCAGGGGCTAGGTGAGGCACCGGCATAGCGAATGTCGGTAATGGTGTAGAACGCCTCGCCGTTTGGCGTGATCACCGTGATCTCGTCGTCCACTTCCTTGCCCAGCAGCGCCTTGGCCATGGGGGCATCGACACTGATCCAGTGCTTCCGGGTGTCGATTTCGTCATGGCCCACCAGGCGGATATGCAGGGCTTCCCCCGCGTCGTCTTCCAGGCTCACGAACGCGCCGAAAAACACCTTGTCGGTGTTGGCGGGCAGCCTGTCCACCACCTGTAGTTCGTCCAGCCGCTGGGTCAGATAGCGGATGCGGGCGATGACCCGGTTCAACTCTTTCTTGTTGTAGGTGTAGTCGGCGTTCTCACTGCGGTCCCCCAGCGCAGCGGCTTCCCCTACCTTAGCCGACAGCTCAGGGCGCTTGACGCGGGAAAGGTGGTCCAGAATGCCCCGCAGGCGGGCCGCGCCCTCGGCGGTAATCAGATTGCTCTTGGGTGCCTGGCGCGGGTCTTTTGCCGGATCGCGCCAGCGCGTCATGTTGCGGCCTTTCATGGTGTCGTTACCTTCCCGGAAAAGTGTCTAGCTTACGCTACCAAGGTGCAGGGCAACAAAGCGGCGATTCTCTGGCGAATCATTCAAACGTTCGTTACATTGTCAGTGTGGACGAGATATCGCCATGCCTTGAGCAGGTCTAATTCGATAGTGATAACTCAACAGTCATGACTCATGGCTCATTCCTCATGACTCATTCTTCATAACAACAAGCAGGAGTTTTCCATGCGTACAATTCCATTTTCTAGACTCTTCATGGCGGCGGCGTTGGGCGGTGCCCTGGTACTGTCGCCACTGAGCGCGTCGGCCTTCGAAAGCGAGCTGTTCTCCCTGAAGAACCGCTGGGAGCATACGGTGACCGAGATGCCCGCCAACCAACGGGAGTCGACCTTGAGGGCATTGGCGGGCGAGGCGGAGCGACTGGCCCAGCAGAACCCCAACGAGGCCGAGGTGCTGGTATGGCAAGGCATCGTGCTGGCTTCCTATGCTCGAGAGCGGGGTGGGTTGGGGGCGCTGGGTACCGCCGGTGATGCGCGCACGGTGCTGGAACGCGCCGTCGAGATCGACCCCATGGGGGGCAATGGCTCTGCGTATGTGACCCTGGGGGCGCTGTATGACCGTGCCCCGGGTCGCCCGCTGGGGTTTGGCAATAGTGCCACTGCCGAGCGGATGTTCCAGCGGGCATTGGAAATTCGCCCGGACGGTATCGATGTGAACTACTACTATGCCGCTTTCCTGAAGGAAGAGGGCAACACCCAGGCGGCGCGGGAGCATGCTCAGCGAGCCGTGAACGGCACGGCGCGGGAGAGCCGCCAACGTTCCGACGAAGCCCTTCGCCGTGATGCCGAGGCGCTGCTGCGCGAGCTGTAATGGCCGTCAAATCACGCGGTTGATGATCCGATTGGCATTCCCGGTGGCCAGCATTGATAATGGTACGATCATGTTCACCGGGAGTGCCGTATGGGCCCCACACTCAATCGCGACGATGTGGAACTCATCACGCGTGACACCCTTTACAAGGGGTTTTTTCGCCTGGAAGCGCTAGAGCTGCGTCATCGACTTTTCGAGGGCGGCTGGAGCGCCACCATGCGCCGAGAAGTGCACAACCGCCACGATGCGGTGGGTGTGCTGTTGTATGACCCCGAGCGCGATGCGCTGATCCTCGTCGAGCAGTTTCGCGCTGGCGCCATCGACGACCCTCACTCCCCCTGGAAGTTGGAACTGGTGGCGGGCCTCGTCGACAAGGACGAGACCCTGGAAAACGTGGCGCGCCGTGAGGCCCAGGAGGAAGCCGGTTGCCAGGTGGGCCAACTGACCCGATTGCATACCTACTACCCAAGCCCTGGCGCCTGCAACGAGCGGGTCACGCTATTTTGCGGGCTGGTCGATAGCCAGGGCGTGGGAGGCGTGCATGGCGTCGAGGACGAGAATGAAGACATCCGTGTTCATGTCGTCTCTTTTCCCGCCGCCTGGGAACTCCTGGAGCAGGGCCGACTCGACAACGCCATGTGTTTGATCGGCATGCACTGGTTGGCCGGGCAGCGGGCATCGCTGCGGGCGGCTTCCCGGCGCGCGGCCGTGTCAGCCGTCGAGGCCAACACCCGGTAAGGAGTCATCATGGCAAGAGCCGCCTACGTAACCGATTTGAAAACCTTGCAAGGGGAGTGCAGCGCCAACTATCTGCGCCTGGTGCGCCTGGTGGGTGACCTGCAGAGCGGCCAGCGGCGCGATATCGCCTTGCGCGGTGATAACCGGCACTTTGGCGACCTCAAGCTGGCCATTCTTCAACAGGCCCCTTACACCACGCTGGTGGAGATCTCCCAGCGCGGCCCGCTGGATGCGGTCATCGAAGGGCCGCGCATGCGCGTGCACCTTTACCATGATGTGCGCATGGCGGAAGTCATCGACTTTCAGCGCGAGCGTCATTTCAGCGGACGCTATCGCTACCCCAATGCGCGCATGCATCAACCGGATGAAAAGCTGCAGTTGAACTGCTTTTTAGGAGAGTGGTTGGCCCATGGGCTGGCCCATGGTCATGTCGTCGATTTGCCGGAGCTACCCTGATGCGGTTGATACAGATTACCGATGCGCATCTGCACGCCGACAAGCAGGCACGCTCTCGGGCGGCCATTCCCTGGCAGCAGTTCGAAGCCGTGCTGGACGCCGTGGTGGCCGAACGCCCGGACGTGGTGGTGGTGAGTGGTGATATCAGCCAGGATGAAACCAGCGCGTCTTACGTTCACGCCTGCGAGGCCTTGAACCGCCTGCCGTGCCCCTGGTTCTGGATACCGGGCAACCACGACCAGCCCGAGCTGATGGCCGCAGAACGCCCGATGCTGGATGAAGTCGACCTGGAACAGTGGCGCCTGTTGCTGCTGGATACCCATGTGCCGGGCAAGCCCCATGGCGAGCTGGGAGCGAGCAAACTCACCGCCCTGGCCGAACGGCTGGAGCAGGACGAGCGGCCGGTGGCCATCGTCATGCACCACCCGCCGGTGGATGTCGGGGCGGCCTGGATGGATGCGATTGGCTTGCAGGACCGCGATGCGTTCTGGCAGCTGTTGAGCGCTTACCCCCAGGTCAAGATCATTCTGTTTGGGCATGCCCATCAGGCCTTTGCCCAGCATCAGCCGCTGGCGGGCTCGGCGATAGGCACTTATGGTTGCCCCGCCACGTCAGACCAGTTTCTGTCCGGTGCGGAAACCTTTGCAGTGGATGAAGCGTCGCGGCCGGGTTATCGCGTGGTGGAGCTGCACGGGGAGGAGTGGCAGACCTGGGTCGAGCGTATCGACCTCTGATGCTTTTCTGTTTAGTTGATAAAGATATAAAAAGATAGTTATTAATTCTTTTGGGTTATTATTGACCTGGCGTTACCCTACCCACAAATGCCCGCCTTGCGATTCATGCGCGCCGGGCGGCACACCATGTTTGCACAGGCTTCCTTGAAAAGCCGTCTCGATAAAAGCAAGCACCGTTTTGTGAGGGAGTAGGTAATGAACCAGTTTTCTGCGCCGTCGGCGACGCAACAGGTGCCCATCGCACCGGATGCCGCTCGATTGACCCACCTGAAGCAGCTCGAAGCCGAGTCGATCCATATCATCCGGGAAGTGGCTGCCGAGTTCAGCAACCCGGTGATGATGTACTCCATCGGCAAGGACTCCTCGGTGATGCTGCATCTGGCGCGGAAGGCCTTCTATCCCGGCACGCCGCCGTTCCCGCTGATGCATATCGATACCACCTGGAAGTTCCGCGAGATGATCGCTTTCCGCAATCGCATGGCGGAAGAGGCGGGCATGGAGCTGATCGTGCACACCAACGAAGAGGGTCGCGCCGCCAACATCAACCCCTTCGATCACGGCAGTGCCAAGTACACCGATATCATGAAGACCCAGGCCCTCAAGCAGGCCCTGAGCAAGCACGGTTTCGATGCTGCCTTTGGCGGCGCGCGGCGCGACGAGGAAGCCTCCCGTGCCAAGGAGCGCGTCTACTCCTTCCGCGACAAGTACCACCGCTGGGACCCGAAAAATCAGCGTCCGGAGCTGTGGAGCGTTTATAACGCCAAGATCAACAAGGGCGAATCGATTCGCGTGTTCCCGCTCTCCAACTGGACCGAGCTGGATATCTGGCAGTACATCTATCTGGAGTCGATTCCCATCGTGCCGTTGTACTACTCCGCCAAGCGTCCGGTAGTGCAGCGCGACGGCATGCAGATCATGGTGGACGACGAGCGCCTGCCGCTGGCCCAGGGCGAAGTGCCGGAAGAGAAGTGGGTGCGTTTCAGAACCCTGGGCTGCTACCCGCTGACGGGGGCGGTGGAGTCCACCGCCGCCACGCTGCCGGAGATCATTCAGGAGATGCTGCTGACCAGGACCAGCGAGCGCAGTGGCCGCGCCATCGATCACGATCAGGCCGGTTCCATGGAGAAGAAAAAGCGTGAGGGGTATTTCTAATGGCGCACCAATCAACGTTGATTGCCGATAACATCGAGCAATACCTGCACGAGCACGAAAACAAGGATCTGCTGCGTTTCATCACCTGCGGCAGCGTCGACGACGGCAAGTCCACGCTCATTGGACGGCTGCTCCACGACTCCAAGATGATCTTCGAAGATCAGCTCGCCGCGATCACCAAGGCTTCCAAGACCAGTGGCACCACCGGTGATACGGTGGACCTCGCCCTGTTGGTAGACGGCCTGCAATCGGAGCGCGAGCAGGGCATCACCATCGACGTGGCGTACCGCTTTTTCTCCACCGACAAGCGCAAGTTCATCATTGCCGATACGCCGGGGCACGAGCAGTACACGCGCAACATGGCCACCGGCGCTTCCACTGCCAGCCTGGCGATCATCCTGATCGACGCGCGCTACGGTGTGCAGACCCAAACCCGTCGGCACAGCTTCATTGCCGACCTGCTGGGCATTCAGCATCTGGTCATCGCGGTCAACAAGATGGATCTGGTGGGCTTCTCGGAGGCACGCTTCAACGAGATCGTGGCGGAGTACCGCGCCTTTGCGGCCAACTTGCAGGCCCCGGACATTCGCTTCGTGCCGATGTCGGCGCTCAATGGCGACAACGTGGTCAACGCCAGCGAGCACACGCCCTGGTACTTTGCGGCGGGCAGTGAAGGCTACGAAGGCAAGACCCTGATCGAGCTGCTGGAAAACGTCGAAGTCACCCGTGACCAGAACCTGAGCGACCTGCGCCTGCCGGTGCAGTATGTCAATCGCCCCAACCTGGACTTCCGAGGCTATTGCGGCACCCTGGCGGCCGGTGTGCTGCGCCCAGGCCAAGAGGTGAAGACGCTGCCGTCGGGCAAGACCTCCCGCGTGGCGCGCATCGTCACTTTCGACGGGGATCTCGACGCTGCTTACCCTGGTCAGGCCATCACCGTGACTCTGGAAGACGAGATCGATATCTCCCGTGGCGATTGGCTGGTCAGCGCCGAAGCCCAGGTGCCGCTTTCTAACGTGTTCAATGCCGATGTGGTCTGGATGCACGAAGAGCCCCTGGAGCCGGGCAAGCTCTACGATATCAAGCTGGCCACTCGTGATCTGGCGGGCCAGATCAGCGCCATCGAGTATCAGGTGGACGTCAACACGCTGGAGAAACACCCGACCCAGCGCCTGGGGCTGAATGCCATTGCTCGCTGTGAAGTGGAACTGACGGCATCGATTCCGGTGGACGACTACCGTACCAGCCCCGGCACGGGCAGTTTCATCATCATCGACCGGCTGAGCAACGTGACCGTGGGCGCCGGTATGATTCGGCGGGTCGCGGATGCCCGTGAGCAGGCCGGCACCACCGACTGGGCCGCCTTCGAACGTGACCTGAACGCCCTGGTGCGCAAGCATTTTCCGCACTGGGGCGCGAAGGACATTCGTGACCTTCTGCGCTAACGGCTTGATGACGTTATCGAGATAACCGAGTAGACGCTTAGCCGTTGGCAACGCACACTGGACCTGCTGTTGGCGCGAGACGCTGCAGCAGGTTTTCTATATGGAGACAGCGGTTGGGTTGCCCGCTGTTTTTAATGATAGATGAAGTCTTAATGATGGCTGAATCGAGACACCAAGGAGTGAAGGTCGATGTTAACCCTACTGGACGGTGGCCTGGGGCGTGAGTTGAAACGTTTGGGCGCGCCGTTTCGTCAACCGGAGTGGTCGGCGCTGGCGCTGATGGAAGCCCCCGAGTGCGTGACCCAGGCGCACCAGGCGTTCATCCAGGCCGGGGCAGAAGTGATTACCACCAATGCCTATGCCGTGGTGCCCTTTCACATTGGCGAAGAGTGCTTCGAAGAGCGTGGCCTGGAGCTGGCCACTCTGGCAGGCAAGCTGGCCCGTGAGAGCACTGCCAATCAGCCACAGCCGGTGGTGGTGGCGGGTTCCTTGCCGCCGCTGTTTGGCTCTTATCAGCCGGAGCTGTTCGACGCACAGCGCGCCCCGGCGCTGCTGAAGACGCTGATCGAAGGGCAGGCGCCTTATGTGGATGTCTGGCTGGCCGAGACCCTGGGCGCTACCGAAGAAGCCGCGGCGGTGGCCCAGGCGCTGGCCGACGACACGCGGCCAAGGTGGTTCTCTTTCACCTTGAAAGATGCCGATGAACATGGCGCTTTGCCCTGCGAGCTGCGCTCGGGCGAGTCCATTGCCACCGCCGTGAACGCCGTTCTGGCCGCCCAGGGCGAGGCGCTGCTGTTCAACTGCAGTCAGGCCGAGGTGATGGAGGAAGCACTACGCCAGGCGGCGGCTGCCGTCGCAGAGCAGGGCGCTTCGCTGCGGTTGGGCGTTTACGCCAATAGCTTCGTTCCTCAGAGCAATCGCATGGCGGCCAACTCCGGGGTCAGCGACATGCGTGATGACCTGGGGCCAGAGGCGTATGCCGCGTTTGCACAGCGCTGGCAGGCGGCGGGCGCCAGCCTGATTGGCGGCTGCTGCGGCATTGGCCCAGAGCATATTCAACAGCTGGCGCAGGCCCTGCGCCAGAGCGTTTAAACTTGCACGCAAGTGCATTGCAGATGAGCAATCGACATGGCGAATGACCAATGGCAGGCGGGTCGGCCTGCATCGGCAGGGCTTACACGACGTCAGTTCTTGCAGCATACGGCGGCGCTTTCGGTAAGCGCCAGTGCGGTCGGGGGGCTGGTGCTGCCCCGCTGGGCAAGCGCACAGGACGCCGCCGTGCCTCAGCGCGGTGGGCACTTGATTCTGGCCATCGACAACGCGTCCAGCAGTGATCGGCTGGACCCGGCCTACTATTTCGAGCAGTACATGTACCACATTGGTCGTCAGCTGTTTAATACCTTGACCGAGCTGAACGACGACGGCTCGCTGGCGCCGGGTTTGGCTGAATCCTGGGATACCCAGGATGCGGTGCAGTGGGTCTTTCAATTGCGCCAAGGGGTGACGTTCCACAACGGCAAGACCCTGACGGCGGCGGATGTGGTCTACTCGCTGAACCATCACCGGGCCGAGGATTCTCCCTCGGCGGTCAAGGGGTACATGGAGCAGGTCGCGGAAGTGGCAGCCCACGGTGAGCGTGAGGTGCATATCACGCTGACGGGACCCAACATGGACCTGCCTTCGCTGCTGGGCGAGGTGAACTTTGCGATCACGCCCGAAGGCGCCAATTTCGATGATGGTATCGGCACCGGACCGTTCGTGCTGGAACGCTTCGAGCCGGGCGTGCGCACGCTGGTCAGGCGCAACGACAACTACTGGAAAAGTGATCGTGCCTTCGTGGATAGCGTGGAAACCCGCGCCTTCAACGACGCATCGGCCCGTGTGGCGGCCCTGATGAGCGGCTCGGTCCACTTCATCAACCGCGTCACGCCCAGTATCGTCAGTCGCCTGGAGAGCGCCTCGTCGGTGCAGATCAACCGTAACTCGGGCAGTTTCCAGGTCACCTTCCCGGGATTGGCCGATCGTGCGCCCTTCGATAACCTGGATGTGCGGCTGGCCATGAAGCACGCGCTGGACCGTGAACAGCTGCTCAAGATGCTGGTGCAGGGGTATGGGCAGGTGGGCAACGATTCGCCGCTGTTCCCCAGCAACGCTTACTTCACCACCGACCTGCCCAGCCATGCCTTCGACCCAGACAAGGCACTGCACCACTGGCGCAAGGCAGGGGTAGAGCGGCCCATTCGCTTGAGCGTGGCCGATGGGGCGACGTTCGAAGGGGCGGTGTCGGCGGCAGAGCTGTATCAGCAGTCGGCCCAGCGGGCGGGCATTCCGCTGGAGATCAACCGTGTACCGGCGGATGGTTACTGGTCGGAAGTGTGGCGTCAGCATGAGTTCTGTGCCTCGGGCTGGTCCAGCCGTCCCACGGCCGATGCCTACCTGTCGATGGTCAACCTCTCCAATGCGCCCTGGAACGAGTCGCGTTGGGCCAACGAGCAGCTGGATCAACTGATCATCGCCGCCCGTGGCGAACAGGACGAAGCCACCCGCCGCCAGATGTACCACGATATTCAGGTGCTGTATCAACAGGAAGGCAGCACCGTCGCGCCGCTGTACATGGACTCCATTTCCGCGACGAGTGCGAATGTGCGTGGGTACGTGGACGTGCCGGGAGAGGTAGCGACCCGCTCCGTTGAGAAGATGTGGCTGGTGGGCTAGCGCCCGTCAAATCTCGCCGTGTCGCCAGCGCGCCCCCACGTCAGTGGGGGCGCGCCTGTTTGGGTTATTCCGCGTTGGGGAAGAACAGCTGCTGGTCGTTGACCTTGAAGTCGGCAATCGCTTGCTGGCCTTCGTCGGACACCAGCCACTCGTGCCATTGGCCCGCCAGCTCATGTTTCAGGTGCGGGTGCTGCTCCTGTGACAGCAGCAGCGAACCGTATTGGTTGAACAGCGCTTCGTCGCCCTCGAACAGCAGGGTCAGGTCCTGCGGGTTTTCAAAGGCCACCCAGGTGGCGCGGTCGGTGAAGCTGTAGGCGTTCATGCCTGCGGCGGTATTCAGGGTCGGCCCCATGCCGCTGCCCAGCTCACGGTACCAATCTCCTTGCGGTGTGACGCCTGCATCTTCCCAAAGGCGCAGTTCGGCGCGGTGAGTGCCGCTGTCGTCACCCCGTGAGGCGAAGGGCGACTCGCTGTCGGCGATCCGCGCGAAGGCGTCGCTGACGCTGTCACTATCGGCGATGTTGGCGGGGTCATCGCTGGGTCCCACGATCACGAAGTCGTTGTACATCACATCCAGCCGCTCGGTGGCATAGCCATCGGCAACGAACTGCTCTTCGCCTGCGGTATCGTGAACCAGCAGGCTATCGGCATCGCCACGACGAGCGATTTCGAAGGCCTGGCCAGTGCCGACGGCCACCACGCGCACATCGATCCCGGTCGCTTCGGTAAAGACCGGCAGGATGGCTCCAAACAGCCCCGAGTTCTCGGTAGAAGTGGTGGAAGCCAGGGTAATGTAGTCATCATTGGCCAGCAGCGAGGCGCTCCAGGCCAGTGCCGTGGTGCATAGGCTGGCGGTAACGAGGGTAGTGGTCTTGTTCACGGTCCTGCTCCTTTGGGTATTGTTCAAGCGTCGTGGTGGGGCTTGCTAGAGTAGGGCTTGCCAGAGTAGGGCTTACCAGACCAGCTCGCCCCGTATGAACGCCCTGGCTTGCGCTGTTGCCGGGGTGTCAAAAAAGTCTTCTGCCGAGGTGTGTTCGATCAACTGACCGCTGTACATGAACAGCACGTCGTCGGCCAGACGCCGGGCCTGGTGCAAATCGTGGGTGGTCATGACGATACGCGTGCCTGCCTGATGGAACTCATTGACCGCGTCTTCCACGGCCTTGATGGCCGCCGGGTCCAGGGCGGAGGTGGGTTCATCCAGAAACAGGACGGCAGGCTTGAGCAGCCAGGCCCGTGCCAGCGTGAGACGTTGCTGCTCGCCTCCGGAAAGCACCCGGGCGGGGCGTTTGGCCAGGCTGGTCAGGCCGAATTTTTCCAATGCTTGCAAGGCCAGTGCCTTGCGCTGGCGGCGAGGCACCCTATGCACGGCCAGCGCGTAGGTGAGGTTGTCCAGCGCCGAACGGCGCAGCAGCACCGGGCGCTGAAAGACCATGGCCTGCACCGGCGGCTTGCCTTCCCAGGTCACCTGGCCACTGCTGGGGCGCAGCAGCCCATGCGCCAAGCGCATGAGCAGGCTTTTACCAGCCCCGTTGGGGCCCATTACCAGCGTCCGGCGGCAGCCGTGCAGCGCCAACGTGGTCGGTGCCAGCAGCGTGTCGCCACGGTGGCAGAAGCTGACCTGCTGAAAATGCAGGCTGGGGACGGTGGAAGCCGCGGGGCTGAGGGGTACGTTCATCCTAACCGCCGTTTTGCCGTTTCACTGACCCAGTGGGCCAGTGCATTGATCAAGGTGACCAGACTGAGCAGAATGATGCCCAGCCCCAAGGCCATCGCCAGGTTACCCTTGCTGGTTTCCAGCACGATGCTGGTGGTCATGACCCTGGTCACGCCGTCGATATTACCCCCCACGATCATCACTGCGCCCACTTCCGCACTGGCGCGGCCAAAGCCCGCCAGGATCACGGTCAGCAGGCCAAAGCGCGCATCCCACAGCAGCGTGGGCATCATGCGCAGTTGGCCAAGCCCGAGCGAACGCAGCTGTTCGGCGTACTCGCTGTGCAGGGCTTCCACCTGCTGGCGTGTCAGGGCAGCAATGATCGGAAAGACGAGAATCACCTGGGCAATGACCATGGCGGTGGGCGAGAACAGCAGCCCGAACTGACCCAATGGCCCCGCACGGGAAAGCAGGAGGTAGACGCACAGGCCCGCGACCACGGGAGGTAGTCCCATGAGAGCATTGAGCACCACGATCAGAGCGTTCCGCCCGGGGAACTGCCACAGTGCCAGCGCCGCTCCCAGGGGCAGTGCCAACAGGCTGGCCAGGGTGACGGCGATCAGCGACACCTGAAGCGATAGCGTCACGATGGCCACGAGCGCAGGGTCCATGCCCAGAATGAGCGCTATCGCGGTGCTGAATGGGTTATCCGACATGACGTTCCGTGGCCAGGGTTGCTGATAGCGGCAGGTTCATTGTGTTGGTAGGGTGTCGTTGTAAGGTCATGATGTATTTGAAAAGTCACGATGCTGGTAGGAGCATCAGGTAGGTGCATAGTGTACGTAAATTTCTCGGGATGCACGGTGCGCTGAAAAATATGCGCTACTATGCAGTCTCATGCAGTATTTGAAGGTGGGCGGGTGAGAGAGTCTTTGAAAGAGTATTCAAAAGAGTACCTTACGACGGCGGAAGTGGCGGAGTATCTGCGGCTCAAGGAGCGCAAGGTGTATGACCTGGTGCGCCAGGGGCAGATCCCTTGTAGCCGTGCGACCGGGAAACTGCTGTTTCCTCGTCAGCACATCGACATGTGGGTGTTGAGCCACCTGGAAGGCGACCAGGCCCAACGGTTGCCGCCCCCTCAGGTGCTGGCCGGAAGCCTCGATCCGCTGCTGGAGTGGGCGATTCGTGAGAGTGGCTGCGACCTGGCATCGCTGTGCCATGGGAGTGGCGACGGCATTCGGCGCTTGCTCGAAGGCAAGGCCATGGTGGCGGGTATCCACTTGCGGGACCCTGACAGCGGCCGCTACAACGAACCGACCGTGCTGGGGTTGGGTGGGGTCAAGGATCTGGTGGTGCTGCACTGGGCCAAGCGCCGTCAGGGTCTGATAGTGGCGCCGGGCAACCCGCTGGGCCTGAAGACGATCAAGGATCTTGCCCGCCCAGA
The DNA here is from genome assembly GCF_014651795.1 of Vreelandella hamiltonii. Lineage (NCBI taxonomy): Bacteria > Pseudomonadati > Pseudomonadota > Gammaproteobacteria > Oceanospirillales > Halomonadaceae > Vreelandella > Vreelandella hamiltonii. The sequence goes on from NZ_BMXO01000003.1 coordinate 97,162, forward strand.
CGTGGTGTGTGCTCATCGCCAGCCCGATGCCGGGGCTGCGCATTTGCTGCGAGGCTTGTTGACGCAAGCGTCCATCGCGTCTGACGCGCTGCGCTGGGCCGATCACATGGCGCTCAGCGAGGAGGATCTCGGCCTGGCCATTGCTCAGGGAGAGGCGGATGTCGGGGTGGGCATGGAGGCGGCGGCGCATCGCCAGCAGCTTCATTTCATTCCCCTGGTGGAGGAGTCGTTCGATCTGGTCCTGCATCGACGCAGCGCTTTCGAGCCCACAATGCAAGCGCTGATGGCCTTTGCCCGGCAGCCGCGCTTTCATCAGCGGGCCGAGGCGCTGAAAGGTTACGACATCAGCCAGCTGGGTCGCGTTTTATACAATGCTTGACGATGGTATAAGATGCGCCACACTGGTTAGGTGCTGTACACGACTACTCATCACGAAATGGAGAGCATGATGAATCAAGCACTAAATAGTAAACGCGTTGCTATTCTGGCAACGGATGGTTTCGAAGAGTCCGAGCTGAGCGTACCTCGCGCCGCGCTGCAAAAAGAAGGCGTCGATGTGCATGTGATCTCCCCGGAAGGCAAGGAGATCCGCGCCTGGGCAGAGACCGAGTGGGGCGATAACTACCCCGCCGACAAGTCGCTTGCCCAAGCCAGCGAGGCGGACTATCACGCCCTGGTGCTTCCCGGTGGCCTGTTCAACCCGGACGAGCTGCGCATGAACGATGAGGCGCTGAGCTTCGTCAAAGCCTTCTTTCAGGCAGGCAAGCCGGTGGCGGCCATCTGTCACGCCCCGTGGATTCTGATCAATGCAGACGTGGTGGAAGGGCGCAAGATGACCTCGGTCGCCAGTGTCGCTCAGGATTTGCGCAATGCGGGCGTGAACTGGGTAGACGAGCCGGTGGTGGTCGATAGTGGGCTCGTGACCAGCCGCACCCCCAAGGACCTGGATGCCTTCAACGCCAAGCTGCTGGAAGAGCTGCAGGAAGGGCGTCACTCGGGTCAGCACGCTTAATGGCGTGGTATCACCAGTGGGCAAGCTTTGCCAAAAGGCTTGCCCATGTCGTTGCCAAACCCATGAAAAAGGATCGTGGCCGGGGTGGCATGATGGTGCACCCTTATCGTGGCTACGGCTCTCAACAGGAAATTTTCGTCATGGGCCGCGTGTTTCGACAGGCGGCCCTTGGGCGTGCCATCCCGCGGCGCGGCATATTGCGTGACACGGCCGACGTGGCCCGGCGCATCTTTCGCCGTGGCCTGGCCGATGCCCAGGTAGAGATCCGCGTGGGCGAAAATCAGCTGACGCTGACCACCGACCGCGACGGTTATTTCGACGCCCATTTGCCCATCACCTCGACGCTGCCAGTGGACGTTTCCTGGCACCGTGCCGATATCGTCGTACGTGCCAGCGGCCAGCCTACGGTGCGCACCAGTGTGGAAGTCTACGTGCCGCCCCCCGAGGCCGACCTGCTGGTGATCAGTGATATCGACGACACCGTGATGTTCACCGGGGTGGCCGAAAAGCTGAAGATGCTCTATCGGCTGTTCGTGCGCAAACCCCATCGACGCACCGCGTTTCCCGGCGTGGCATCGCTGTACCAGGCGCTCTACCGTGGCCAGACCGAAAAGGCAGAGCGTCCCATTCTGTACGTGTCCCGTGGCCCCTGGGCCATCTATGAAATGCTCGAAGCCTTCTTTCAGCTCAACCGTATTCCGGTGGGGCCGATCCTGTTTCTGCGCGAATGGGGTATCTCCTGGCGCAAGCCCTGGCCGCGCCGGGCAGAAGCCCACAAGCGCGACCTGATCGACCGCATGCTGGCGCTCTATCAGGACATGCCCTGCATCCTGATCGGCGACAGCGGCCAGCACGACCCGGAGGTGTATACCGAGGTCGTCAAAGCCTACCCGGAGCGCATCAAGGCGATCTACATCCGACGGGTGGACAGTGACCCCAAACGCGAAGAAGCCATTCAACGCCTGCGTGAGCAGTTGGCGCACACTCAGTGCGAACTGGTGTTGGCCGCTGACAGCGTGCTGATGGCCGAACATGCCCACGGGCAGGGCGATATATCTGCCCGCGGGCTGCAGGCCGTCAAGCGTGATGTCGCCGCACATCACAACGACCCCGACTGACGCTGCGCCCCCGCGCGTATCATGGTAAAACTAATGGCCCGCTTGCGGGTCTTTTTACGTAGGCACTGGCCGTCGCGAGCAGCTTGCTTTGCCGCCGTCAGTGCCCCCACGGCTTGTCGAAGCCTCTCTGAATTACCTGTGAACGCAGCGGTGGAGTTATGTGGATTCTGGTCATTGCCATCATGCTGGCAATCTTCGTACTGCCCAACGTTTGGGCGAAATGGGTGCTGAAGCGTCACACCCGTGGCCGTGACGACTACCCGGGCACCGGGGCCGAACTGGCCGAGCACCTGTTGCGCCGCCTGGGCGTAGAAGGGGTCAAGGTAGAGCGTACCGAGCATGGCGACCACTACGACCCGGAAGCCCGCTGTGTGCGCTTGACGCCAGACCATTACGACGGCCGCTCGCTCACCGCCGTCACCGTGGCGGCTCACGAAGTGGGCCATGCCCTGCAGCACCATGAAGGCTATGCGCCGCTGCTGGCCCGCAGCCGCCTGGTACAGCTGGCACAAAGAGCGGAAAAGCTGGGGGCGGTGCTGATGATGCTGGCACCCTTCCTGTTCCTGCTGACCCGCTTGCCCGGCGGCCTGGCAGCGGTGGTGGCCATGGCCGTGATCAGTTTTGGCACTGCGGCACTGGTGCATCTGGTCACGCTACCGGTCGAGTTCGATGCCAGCTTCAACCGGGCCCTGCCGCTGCTGAAAGACTACGTGCCCCCCTACGACATGCCCGGTGCCCGCCACGTCCTGACCGCCTGCGCCTTCACCTACGTGGCCGCCTCCCTGGCCAGCGTCATGAACCTGGGGCGCTGGCTGGTGATTTTGCGGCGCTGAGCCTGGCTTACGCCGGCTTGTTCGCCAGAATCACCGCGCGGCGGGGGGCGGGGTAGCCTTCTATGGTGCGGGTGCGGTCGTGGGGATCCAAAAAGTCGGCCAGTGACTGGTAGGTCATCCACTCGGTGGAGCGCTGCTCGTCCAGCGTGGTGACGGCTTCATCCACTACGCGCACGTTGGTGAAGCCGCAGCGCTCCAGCCAGTGGCACAGGGCGCGGGATGAGGGCAGGAAGTAGACGTTGGGCATGGCGGCGTAGCGCTCGCCGGGCACGAACACGGTCTGCTCGTCGCCTTCCACTACCAGGGTTTCCAGCACCAGCTCGCCGCCGGGGGCCAGCGCGCCCTTGAGCTGTTGCAGGTGCTCAAGGGGCGAAGGGCGATGGTAGAGCACCCCCATGGAGAACACCGTATCGAAGAAGCCCAGGTTTTCCGGTACGTCCTCGATACCCACGGGCAGGAAGTGCGTGCGGCCTTCATCGGCGTCACCCACGAAGTGGCGCACGGCCTGAAACTGCCAGTAGAAGCGCGGGGAAGGGTCGATCACCAGCACGAAGGCGGCGCCTGCGCCTGCCATGCGCCAGGCGTGGTAGCCGCTGCCGCCGCCGACATCCAGCACTTTGCGATACTTGAGCGGGGCAAGATGCGGCGCGACGCGCTGCCATTTCCAGTCGGAGCGCCACTCGGTGTCGATATGAATACCGCCCAGGCAAAACGGCCCCTTGCGCCAGGGGGCCAGCTTGCGCAGCAGGTTGAAACACTGGCGCTGCTGGCTCTCGGTAAGTGCCAGCTCTACCGTCAGCGTGTCGCTGTTGAGGTCGACGTGGCGCTCTTCGGGCAGCGGGGGCAGCTTGGCCACGGCCTTTTCCCAGGCGGAAAGGTCGCCGTGGCGCTGGCGGTCCAGCCCACTGGCCAGCTGCTCGGGCAGCTTGGCCAGCCACGGCGTCAGTGAAGCGTCCTGCGTGGCCTGATCCAGAAACGCTTGATACAGCACACGATGATCGTCGGGAAGCAGCGCCACGTCAGCCCTCCTTGAACGCGATCAGCGAGGTGAAGTTCAGGTACTGAAACCAGGTCATCGAGCGCGGAAAGCCCGCCTGCGACAACCGCTCGTGCAAGGCATCCAGGGTGTCGGGAATCAGCACGTTCTCCAGCGCCGTGCGTTTCTGGCTGATTTCCATGTCGCTGTAGCCGTTGGCACGCTTGAAGTCGTGGTAGCGCTCTACTCGCCAGGCATTGTCGCGCTCGTCGGCGTCGATGGTCTTTTCCGAGAGAATCAGCACGCCGCCGGGCTCCAGGGCTGCATACAGCCGCTTGAGCAGGGCATCTCGGTCGGCGGGAGGCAGAAACTGCAGCGTGAAGTTGAGAATGATCATCCCCGACGGCGCGTACGCGTAGGTGCGGATGTCGGCTTCTTCCACCTGCATGGCGTGATCGGGGCTCTCGTCGAGAAAGGTCTGGCGAGCACGCTCGACCATGGCAGGCGAGAGATCGATGCCAGTATAGCGGAAAGCGTCGGCGGGCATGGCCCCGGCCAGCGCCAGGCCCGAGGCCCCCAGCGAGCAGCCCAGGTCGTAGACATGGGCGCCGTGGCGCAAATGGCGCTGGGCGATCAGGCTCAGCATGCCCAGGATCTGGCCATAGCCGGGCACCGAGCGGCGGATCATGTCGGGAAAGCAGGCGACGACCTGTTCATCGAAAGAGAACCTTGCCACCTTATCCAGGGGTGTTGAAAAGATAGCGTCGCGGTAAGATGCATCACTCATGGGCAAGCCAGGCTGGTTAATGAGGCTCGCTAGTTTACGCGCCCTTGTTAATCCAGAACAGGCCCGTCGATCACAGATTCCTGCCTCACGGAACGACGCCACAGGAGAGGGCACATGGCTTCAGCAAAGGCAACTCCCGATACGCTACCCGCTTGGCAAACGCTTACCCAGCATGCCCAGGCGATTCGTCACATCCATCTGAAGAACCTGTTTGGTGACGACCCCGAGCGCTGGTCACACTTCACCCGTCAAGTAGCGGGGCTGACGCTGGACCTCTCCAAACAGCGCTGGGATGACGACACCCTGGAGCATTTGCTGGGCCTGGCGGAAGAGGCGGGCGTGCCGGGGGCCATCGAAGCGCTGTTGAGCGGCAAGCGGGTCAACGTCAGCGAAAACCGCCCGGCGCTGCACACCGCCTTGCGCTTGCCCGCCGATGCCCAGCTGGAGGTGGAGGGTGAAGACATCGTTGGGGCCGTGCACGACAGCCTGGCGCAGATGGAGTGCCTGGTGCAGCGCCTGCACGCGGGCCAGTGGCGTGGTGCCACCGGTAAGCCGATTCGTCACGTGGTGAATCTGGGGGTAGGCGGTTCGGATTTGGGCCCGCTGATGGTGACCCACGCGCTGGCCGATTATCGCCCCAGCGACATTCACCCCGTCGAGGTGCACTTTGCCTCGACCATGGATGGCTCGCAGCTGGCCGACTACCTGACGCGTTTCAACCCGGAAACGACGCTGTTCGTGCTCTCTTCGAAGTCGTTCACCACCATCGATACGCTGTCCAACGCCAACACCGCCCGTGACTGGCTGCTGGGACGGCTGTCCCGGCATGCGGAAGCTGGCGAAGCCCCTCAGGCGCACACCATCAGTGCCGAACTGGTCGTGCGTCAGCACTTCATTGGCGTCTCGGCAAGTCCGGAAAAAATGAGCGAGTGGGGCATCACCCCGGACCACCAGCTGATGTTCTGGGAGTGGGTGGGGGGGCGCTATTCGCTCTGGGGCACCATTGGCCTGCCGATTGCCCTGGTGATCGGCATGGAGAACTTCCGTGCGCTGCTGTCGGGCGCGCACGCCATGGATACCCACTTCAAGACGGCGCCCATGGCCGATAACCTGCCCGTGCTGCTGGGCCTGGCGGGTATTTGGAACGTGAATTTCCTGGACATTCGCGCCCATTCGATTCTGCCCTATGACGGGCGTCTGGAATATTTTGCCGCCTATCTGGAACAGCTGGAAATGGAGTCCAACGGTAAATCCGTGACCCGCCAGGGCCAGGCGGTGAGTTACTCTACCTGCCCGGTGCTTTGGGGGCAGTTGGGTCCCAATGCTCAGCATGCGTTCTATCAGCTGCTGCACCAGGGCACCCAGCCGGTGGTCTGCGACTTCATTGCCCCGCTCAAGCGCTACGACGAGGTCGAAGACCCGGACACTCGCCGCCACCTGAAGGCCCAGCATCGGCTGGCGCTGGCCAACTGCTTCGCCCAGTCGCGGGTGCTGATGCTGGGGGACGATGCGCTGGAGGAGGACGGCCCGCGCCCCGAACACAAGCGCTATCGCGGTAATCAGCCCTCGACCACGGTGCTGCTGGACAAGCTCACGCCCGCCACCCTGGGGGCGCTGATTGCGCTCTACGAGCACAAGGTGTTCGTGCAGGCGGTGATCTGGGACATCAATCCTTTCGACCAGTGGGGCGTCGAGCTGGGCAAGCAGATTGCCACCGATACCCAGGCCATCATCGAAGGTGACGGCGAGCTGGCGCGTTTGGACGCTTCCAGCCGTGGGCTGATCGAAGCGTTCTGGGCGGCGGAGCAGACGCCGCGCGGCTAAGAGATGCGTGGCGCCCGTTTTTCATGGCTGGATATACAGCTTTTTGCTTTTCCGCTATCCTGTGCCCTTTTGTCGGCGGCGCACGCCGCCGACAGTACGTATTTTTAGGAACTGACGTTACATGACCCAGTTTGATGCTTCTCAGTACGGCGCGAGTTCCATCGAGGTTCTCTCCGGGCTTGAGCCGGTGCGCAAGCGCCCTGGAATGTATACCGATACCTCGCGGCCCAATCACCTGGCGCAGGAGGTCATCGACAACAGTGTCGATGAAGCGCTGGCTGGGCATGCCACGGCCATCAGCGTCGTGCTGCACGGCGATGGCGCCATCGAAGTGCAGGACAACGGGCGCGGCATGCCCATCGACCTGCATCCCGAGCACGGCGTCTCGGGGGTCGAGCTGATTCTGACCAAGCTCCACGCGGGGGGTAAATTCTCCTCGTCGAGCTACCGCTTCTCCGGCGGCTTGCACGGCGTGGGCGTGTCGGTGGTCAATGCGCTGTCGCGGCGGCTGGAGGTCGAGGTCACCCGTGACGGCGCGCGCCACGCCATTGCCTTCGAACACGGCGAAAAGATCGAAGAGCTCAAGGAGATCGGCAAAGCCGCCAAGCGTGCCACCGGAACACTGGTGCGCTTCTGGCCGGACGAAAGCTACTTCGACAGCCCCAAACTTGCGCTCTCACGATTGAAGCACCTGCTGCGGGCCAAGACGGTGCTGTGTCCGGGGCTGGCGGTCACGCTGGTGGAGCCGGACGGCACCAAAACCGAGTGGGCGTACGCCGATGGCCTGCGCGACTACCTGGCCGAAGCCACCGATGGCTACGAGGTGCTTCCCAAGGAGCCTTTCGTTGGCCACTTCAATGATGACGAGCATGGCGTGGACTGGGCGATTCAGTGGCTGCCGGAAGGTGGCGAAGCGCTGCTGGAGAGCTACGTCAACCTGATTCCCACGCCCCAGGGCGGCACCCATGTGAACGGTTTCCGGGCGGGGTTGCTGGATGCCCTGAGGGAGTTCTGCGAATTCCGCAACCTGCTGCCCAGGGGCATCAAACTCACCGCCGAAGACCTGTGGGAGCGCGCATCCTTCGTGCTGTCGGTCAAGATGCTCGACCCTCAGTTTGCCGGGCAGACCAAGGAGCGGCTGTCGTCGCGTACCATCGCCGGATTCGTGTCCGGCGTGGTGAAAGACGCGTTCTCGCTGTGGCTGAACCACCACGTGGAGCAGGCCGAGCAGTTGGCCGAGCTGGTGATCAGCGCTGCCCAGCAGCGTCAGCGGAAATCGAAGAAAGTGGCGCGCAAGAAGGTCACCTCGGGCCCCGCGCTGCCGGGCAAGCTGGCCGACTGTTCGGGCCAGGACCCGGCCCAGAGCGAGCTGTTTCTGGTGGAAGGGGACTCGGCCGGGGGCAGCGCCAAGCAGGCGCGCAACCGCGAAACCCAGGCCATCCTGCCGCTGCGCGGCAAGATTCTGAACACCTGGGAGGTCGAGACCCACGATATCTACGGCTCCCAGGAAGTCCACGACATCGCGGAGGCCATTGGCGCCGACCCCGGCAGTGCCGACCTGGAAAAGCTGCGCTACCACAAGATCTGCATCCTGGCCGATGCCGATTCGGATGGTCTGCACATCGCCACGCTGCTGTGTGCCCTGTTCGTGAGGCACTTCCCCGCCCTGGTGGATGCAGGCCATGTGTTCGTGGCCATGCCGCCGCTCTACCGGATCGATCTGGGCAAGGAAGTGCACTACGCCCTGGACGAGAGCGAAAAGGCCGCCATCCTCAAGCAACTGGCCAGCAAGCGCGGCACCCCCAACGTGCAGCGCTTCAAGGGGCTGGGCGAAATGAGCCCGCTACAGCTGCGTGAAACCACCATGGCCGTGGAGACCCGCCGGCTGGTGCAGCTCACGCTGAGCGAGGGGGACGGCACGCTGGAGATGATGGACATGCTGCTGGCGAAAAAACGTGCCAGCGACCGCAAGAAGTGGCTGGAAGATTACGGCAACCTCGCAGACATTGAGGTATAACCTCCGATGACCATGGATATTCAGGTGGCGGAGGGCGACGTCGAGCGTCTGTCCCTGCGCGACTACACCGAAAAAGCGTACCTCGACTACTCGATGTACGTCATTCTCGACCGCGCGTTGCCCAACATCGGTGACGGCATGAAGCCCGTGCAGCGGCGCATCATTTATGCCATGCGTGAACTGGCGCTGCACGCCAACGCCAAGTACAAGAAGTCGGCGCGTACCGTGGGCGACGTGCTGGGCAAGTTCCACCCCCACGGCGACAGCGCCTGCTACGAAGCCATGGTGCTGATGGCCCAGCCGTTCAGCTACCGCTACCCGCTGGTGGATGGCCAGGGCAACTGGGGTAGCCCGGACGACCCCAAATCCTTCGCGGCAATGCGCTACACCGAGGCCAAGCTCTCCAAATTCGCCGACGTGCTGCTCAGCGAACTGGGCCAGGGCACCGTGGAGTGGGCGCCCAATTTCGATGGCACCATGCAGGAGCCGGTGGTACTGCCGGCTCGTCTGCCCCATGTGCTGCTCAATGGCGGCACCGGCATTGCCGTGGGCATGGCCACGGACATTCCGCCGCACAACGTATCGGAAGTGGTCGATGCCACCTGCCATCTGCTGCGCAACCCCAAGGCCACCACGGCCGAGCTGATGGCGTTCGTGCCCGCACCGGACTTCCCCACCGATGCCGAGATCATCACCCCCAAAGCGGACCTGCAAAAGCTCTATGAAAGCGGCCGTGGCTCGGTGAAGCTGCGCGCTCGCTACGTGCGAGAAGAGGCCAACGTGGTGATCACCGCGCTGCCTTACCAGGTCAGCGGTGCCAAGGTGCTGGAGCAGATCGCCGCGCAGATGCAGGCGAAGAAGCTGCCCATGGTGGCCGACCTGCGTGACGAGTCGACCCATGAAGAGCCCACCCGCCTGGTGATCGAGCCGCGCTCCAGCCGAGTGGACGTGGAGTCGCTGATGGCCCACCTGTTCGCCACCACGGACCTCGAAAAGAACGTGCGGGTGAACATGAACGTGATTGGCCTGGACGGTCGGCCACGGGTCATGCCGCTGAATGACATGCTGGGCGAGTGGCTGCGCTTTCGTCGTGCCACGGTGCGCCGTCGCCTGGAGCATCGGCTGGGCAAGGTGGAAGATCGCCTGCACATTCTGGAAGGCCTGCTGACGGCTTACCTGAACATCGATGAAGTGATTCGTATCATCCGCGAGGAGGACGAGCCCAAACCTGCCCTGATGAGCGCTTTTGGCCTCTCCGAGCGGCAGGCCGAGGCGATTCTGGAGCTGCGCCTGCGCCACCTGGCCAAGCTGGAGGAGATGAAGATTCGCGGCGAGCAGGACGAGCTGGAGAAAGAGCGCAAGACCCTGCAAGGCCTGCTGGGCAGCGACGCCAAGCTCACTACGCTGATCGAAAAAGAGATTCGCGCGGCGGGCAAGGAGCACGGCGATGCGCGCCGTTCGCCGCTGGTCGAGCGCAGCGAAGCGAAAGCGCTCTCGGAAGTGGAGCTGCTGGGAGCCGACCCGATTACCGTGGTGCTGTCCGACAAGGGCTGGATCCGTGCGGCCAAGGGCCATGACATCGACCCTGAAGGGCTATCGTACAAGGCGGGCGACAGCTTCCGCCTGGCTGCCCGGGGCAAGACCAATCAGCCGCTGGTGCTGCTGGACGATACTGGCCGTGCCTACACGCTGCCAGCGCACAACCTGCCCAGCGCCCGAGGGCAGGGCGAGCCGGTCACCGGCCGCGCCAATGTCTCGGCGGGCGCCCAGATGGCGGGCTTGATGCTGGCGCCGCCCACGCGACGCTTTTTGCTGGCCAGCGATGGTGGCTATGGCTTCGTCGCGCCCCTGGAGGCGCTGACCGGCAAGAACAAGGCGGGCAAGGCGGTACTCAGCGTGCCGAAGGGCTGCAGCGTCATGGCGCCCGTGGAGGTGCCGGAAGGCGAATCGCTGTGGGTGGCGTCGGTTTCCAACGAAGGGCGGCTGCTGCTCTTCCCGCTGGACCAGTTGCCCGAGATGGCCAAGGGCAAGGGCAACAAGATGCTCGATATCCCCGGCCCTCGGGCGGCGCGGCGCGAAGAGTTCCTGCGTGATATCGCCATTGTGCCGGAAGGCGGTGAGCTGATCATTCATGCGGGCAAGCGCAAGCTGACGCTCAAGGCCGATGACCTTGCTTATTACCGGGGTGAACGTGGGCGTCGGGGCAGCAAGTTGCCGCGCGGTTTTCAAAAAGTTGAACGACTAGAAGCAGGGGAGTGACCGATGGCACGCGGTGATGAAGCAGTAGCCGATATGGTGATGAGTGTACTGTCACCACGCTGGACACCCGACATGGAGCCGCCCCTGGCGGCACTGCTGGCGCAGTTCGGCCTGCAGGAGCAGCAGCGCACGCCGTTGGCCCAGGTGGCAGAAGGCGCGCCGCTGGATTGCCTGGAGCTGCATCTGGCTGGCGCTCCCGCCGAGTGGCGGGAGCTGCGTCAGGCGGCGCTGGCGCTGGGGGAAACGCTGGGGGCCGACGTGGTGGTGCAACCCGACCGGCGCCACCTGGGGGCTCCCAGGCTAGTCTGTTTCGATATGGATTCCACCCTGATCAAGGCCGAGGTGATCGATGAGCTGGCGCGCCGCCACGGGGTAGGCGACGAAGTGGCCGAAGTCACCGAGCGGGCGATGCGCGGCGAGCTGGACTTTCAGGCCAGCTTCCGGGAGCGGATGAGCAAGCTGGCGGGGCTGGATGAGTCGGTGTTGGCCAGCATTGCGGCCGAGCTGCCGCTGATGGACGGCGTCGAGCGGCTGATGGCCAATCTTCGCCACCAGGGGATCCGCACTGCCATCCTTTCTGGTGGCTTTACCTATTTTGCCCGTGGCCTGCAGGCGCGGCTTGGCTTCGATGAGATCCACGCCAATGAGCTGGTGATTCAGCAGGGCAAGGTCACAGGCGAAGTCCAGGAGCCCATCGTCGATGCCGAGCGCAAGGCGCTGCTGCTGGAGCAGATTGCCCAGCGTGAAGGTATCGACCTGGCGCAGACGGTAGCGGTAGGTGACGGGGCCAACGACCTGAAGATGTTGGCCAAGGCGGGAGTGGGCGTAGCGTTTCGCGCCAAACCGCTGGTGCGTGCCGAGGCGCGTCAGGCGCTGGGCGTGGCGGGGCTGGATGGCGTGCTCTATCTGCTGGGCTATTCCCAGGCCGAGCTGATCGATCCTGTCTAGTTCGACCCTATCCAGTTCGACCCTATCTTCGACCCTATCCAGTGACTGACGGGGCGGCGTTTGGCCGCCCTGTTCAGCTCGAAGGACTCTCGGTGCTGGGCGTCAGGCTACCGTACTCGGCCCGCAGGGCTTCCAGCCGTTCGGTTTCGGCCTCCGTCAGCGTAGGCGCGTGCCACAGCCGTTGGCCCTGGGCATCCTTCACGCCCTTCAGCGTGAGGGTGAGCTGGACATCCCGGGGTATCTGATCGTTGCCCCAGGGGCCAAAACGGTTGGGTGCCAGGCTCCAGGTGGCGCGTTCACCCGGCGCCAGGCCGCCGGAAATCACGTAGTAGAACGTCTCGTCTACCCAGGCAACGTCGCGGTTGGCGCTGCGCAGTACGCCGCGCAGCTGCAGCTCGGCAATGGCTGCATCAGAATCGTTGCTGACGTCCAGTTCGATGACCGGCTCCAGCGCCCCGAATGGGCTGGAAGCAAGATAGTAGCGCGCCCTGTCGATACTTACCCGCGCCAGCTGCTGCTGGGCGGCTTCGGCGTTGGCCTCTTTTTCTTCCAGGCGGCTCAAGGTGCGCAGGGCCTGGTCACGCTCTCGGGCACGGCGCTGGCGCAGCATCTCGTCGGCTCGCTCGATGACCTGGTCGCCGGTGAGCCCATGCATGTAGGCGTTGGCCGACTCGGCGATTTCAGCCGCGTTCATGCGCCCGGGCTGCAGCACGCTGATACCGCTGAAAGACGACATGGCGATGATCTTCAGCGCCTGGTCGAACTCGTCGCGTTTGTAGGTGGGCAGCGAATCGCGGACTTTCTCGATGGACACCACGGCTGCGGGCATCGAACTCGTATCAATTTTGGGGTCAGCACAGCCCGCTATCAGCAGGGCCGTCAGCGACAGTATCGATAGCCTTGTCAGGCGCCGCATAGTTGTACCTCGTTAGGCCAAAAAACCGACAGGGAGCTTACCCGAAAGTGGTATCGACCACTAGCCGGAGCAGCAAAACTCCCCTGTATCCAGCAGGTGGAAGGCGGCTCTTTTTGGTATAAAGTGTGCCGATTCAACGTTTCCGAGAAGCCCCGTTCCATGAGTGCATCCTTTACTACCTGGCAGGCGCGCTTTGAAAAGCTGCGCAGCAACAAGCTGTTCGAGACCGTGGTGATCGCCATCATCGTGCTGTCTGCCCTGACCATCGGTGCCCGCACCTACGATGAGGTCAGTCAGTTCGAGCAGTGGCTGATCTATCTGGACGTCGCCGTCACCATCTTCTTTCTGGTGGAACTGCTGATTCGCATGGCCGCCGAACGCAATCTGACCAACTTCTTCAAGAAGGGTTGGAACATCTTCGACTTCCTGATCGTCACGGCCAGCCTTATCCCCATGGACGACTCTGAGATGGTGCTGCTGGCACGCCTGCTGCGCATCTTCCGGGTGCTGCGTCTGGTGTCGATGATTCCCGAGCTGCGCCTGCTCTTGGTGGCGTTGATCAAGTCCATTCCACGGATGGGCTACGTGGCGCTGCTGATGTTCATCATCTTCTATATCTACGCGGCGGTGGGCAGCTTCATCTTCCATACCGTGGATGAGCAGCTGTGGGGCAACATTGCGCTGGCCATGCTGACGCTGTTCCAGGTGGCCACCTTCGAGAGCTGGGCCACGGCGGTGCTGTATCCCACCATGGAGCAGTACCCCTACGCCTGGATCTACTTTCTGACCTTCATCTTTTTGAATGCGTTCATTTTCCTGAATATGATGATCGGTATCGTGCTGGACGTGATGCAGAAAGAGAGCGCACAGATTGATTTAGAAAGCGGAGAAGGCGAAGCTGCAGAGATACAGGGCTTGCGTGACGACGTGCGCGCACTGCGCAGCCAGTTGGATCGCATGGAATCCGCCCTGCAGGCGGCCGCGCAAGCAAAGCCTGGCTAGCACCGCCTGGGCAAGCAAAGCCTGACCGCGACGAATAACAGGAGAGCCACGATGATGATGAAGGACCCTTCGAAAAAGTATCGCCCTTTCGTGGCGGTGGACCTGCCCGACCGTCAGTGGCCCGGCCAGCGTATCGACACGCCGCCCATCTGGTGCAGCGTCGACCTGCGCGATGGCAACCAGTCGCTGATCGACCCCATGGATCAGGAGCGCAAGCAGCGGTTGTTCGACATGCTGCTGAAGATCGGTTTCAAAGAGATCGAAGTGGGCTTTCCTTCTGCGTCGCAAACCGATTTCGATTTCGTGCGCTCGTTGATCGAGCAGGACAAGATTCCCGACGACGTCACCATCCAGGTGCTGACCCAGGCACGGCCGCATCTGATCGAGCGCACCTTCGAGGCGCTGAAGGGCGCCAAGCGCGCCATCGTGCACGTCTACAATGCCACCGACCCGATGTTTCGACGGGTGGTGTTCAACGTCGACAAGGCAGAGTGCGTGCAAATTGCCGTGGACGCCACGGCGCAGATACGTGACCTGATGGCCGCCAACCCGGAGACCCAGTGGACCTTCCAGTACTCGCCGGAGCTGTTCACGACCACGGAAATGCCTTTCGCCGTGGAGATCGTCGAAGCCGTGATGGACACCTTCGGCCCCAGCGTGGACAACCGGATGATCGTCAACCTGCCGGCCACGGTCGAAGTGGCCACGCCCAACAATTACGCCGACCAGATCGAGTGGTTCTGCCGCCATGTGAAAAAGCGCGATACGCTGATCGTCAGCGTGCACCCGCACAACGACCGCGGCACCGGCGTGGCGGCGGCGGAGTTGACGCTGATGGCGGGTGCCGACCGAATCGAGGGCACCCTGTTCGGTAATGGCGAGCGTACCGGCAATGTCGATATCGTGACGCTGGCCATGAACATGTACACTCAGGGCGTGCACCCCCAGCTCGATTTCTCCAATATCACGCCGATCATGCGCGAAGTGGAGTACTGCAACCAGCTGCCGGTTCATCCGCGCCATCCTTACGTGGGCGACCTGGTGTTCACGGCGTTTTCCGGTTCGCATCAGGACGCCATCAAGAAGGGCATGGCCGAGCGTCGCGCCAACCCCGAAGCCCCCTGGGACGTGCCGTACCTGCCCATTGACCCCATGGATGTCGGGCGCAGCTACGAAGCCGTGATTCGCGTCAACAGCCAGTCGGGCAAGGGCGGCATCTCCTACCTGCTGGAGCAGGAGCACGGCATCGAGCTACCGCGCAGGCTCTCCATCGAATTCAGCCAGGTGGTGCAGGAAGTGGCGGACCGTACGGGCCGCGAGATCACTTCCCGGATGATCTATCAGGCCTTCCTGGAAGAGTACCTGGAGCAGCAGGCACCGCTGGCGCTGGTCAACCACCGCCTGGCCTCCGAGCCGGATAGCCCTCGCGTCACCCTGGAAGCCGTCGTGGAGCAGCAGGGCGAACGTCATCTGTTGAGCGGTCAGGGCAACGGCCCGCTGGCCGCCTTCGTCAAAGCGCTGCACGCCCATGGTCACGACGTGGAGATCATCGACTACCACGAGCACTCCCGAGGCCAGGGCGCCGATGCGGAAGCCATTGCCTATGTCGAAGTCCGTATCGACGGCCAGGCCGTGTTTGGCGTCGGCAGTGACGAGAGCATCACCAGCGCCTCCATGAAAGGCGTGCTGAGTGCCATCAATCGTTATCATGTGGCTCGTTCCCAACAGTAAACGTTTAGGCGGCAACGTTGGAGTAAACACGGTTTACAAGATGCACTGACTCAGAGATCAGCATGGAGCAGGCCTATCTGCCCATGGAGGAAGTGCATCGCCAGCTACAGGATTGGGTAGGCTCATTAGGGTGTATATCCCTTTGACATATCCATTGCGTTGGCTAACATGAGTTCCATGTACGGTATCTCCCGATGGTCTTGGCACAGGAGTCTGATCATGGAACAAGGCGCAGTCTTTCAGAGTAATCGAAGCCAGGCGGTTCGACTGCCCAAAGCGTTGGCTCTGCCAGAAGGTGTAAAGCGAGTCGACATCGTGGCCATTGGTCGTACCCGGGTTATATCGCCAGCCGGGGAGGCCTGGGATAGCTGGTTTGAGGGTGAAGGCGTGAGCGATGACTTCATGTCGTCACGTGAGCAGCCCCCCGAACAGGAACGAGACATGTTTTGATGCTCAAGTTCATGCTCGATACCAATATCTGCATTTTCACGATTAAAAATCGTCCGCAAGAGGTTCGTGAGGCATTCAAACAGCATCATGGGCAGCTGTGCATCAGTACTGTCACACTGATGGAGTTGGTGTATGGTGCAGAAAAATCTGCTTTCCCTGAACGTAATTTAGCCACCATCGAAGGGTTTGCAGCCAGGCTGGACGTGTTGATGTACGACGAGGCAGCGGCATCGCATACAGGGCAGCTGCGCGCTGAACAAGCCAAGGTGGGCAAGCCCATAGGCCCTTACGATCAAATGATCGCCGGTCACGCGCGCTCACGAGGGCTGATACTGGTCACCAACAATATGCGCGAGTTCAAAGCAGTGCCGGGCTTGCGTGTAGAAGATTGGGTAGGCTCGGGGCAGTGACGCTCTATGGCGGGAGACCTAGTGTCAGAGCGATTATTCCAGCATAGAACAGCAGGATAGCCGTCAATGTGCAGAGGATGGGTAACACGGGTTGGGTGGGTCTTCGTGCTGATTGCCTTGGCAGCTGCAATATTGACCTCGGCTGCCTCCCGCGAGCCCTTCGAGCCACGGCTGGTGCGGCTGGAAGCCCATAAGGCACTGCCTGCATTGCCCCTTGAGCAAGAGTCTCCTGAGATCAACGCGCTGATGCTGCACTATGCTTCTGATCAGGCGCTGTGGATGAGCGCCTGGCTGGCTGTCATGCAGCATGGCGATCTCGCCCGGGAGGTACTGCTCGCGTACGGGCTCTCACCCCAGTGGCAGGACGTATTGGTGCGTTATGGTGCCGATGCGGTGCTGCCAGTCAGCTATTTTCATCATCACGACAGCGCCACGCTGCGTGCACAGCACTGGCTGGGTGAGCGCTACCAGCAGCTGAGCCGATGGTGGAGCGATGAAGAGATGCCTGCCCCGGCGCAATGGTCGGCCCAGCAGCGCGGGCTGATGGGCATTGCATTCCTCGATGCCGAGGGGCACGCACTGTTGAACCAGTTCGTCATCGACCGTGAAGGCCAGGTGAATTGGCTGCAAGGCGAGCGCGTCGTGACCGGGGTGGGCGACTTTTTCACCAGTGGGATTCGTCAACTGGAGAGCCAGTGGCGCAGCGGCGACGGCGTGCGTGCCAGCGATCTCGGGTGGGCAGGGGTGGACCTGCTGGTGATGGCCAGCACGGTCAAGGTGCTGCGAGCGGGAAGAGCCGCCCGGGCAGGCCGAGTCGGCGCGCTGGAGGCGCAGGGTGCCCGTGTGGGCGTCGCGGCCAGCACGGGACGTTTCGCAGCGCTGCCCCGCATGGCGCGCGTGGCGGCAGTGGCGGGCACGGCCTACGTGGTGGTACGCCACCCCAGCCTGGTGAGCGCGCTAGGCGCCAATCTGGCCAACTGGCTTGGCTGGCCCACCTGGTTGGGGCAGTGGCTGCTGTGGTGCTTGGTCTTGCTGCCGCTGCTGATCATGGCCCGCTGGCTATATCGCTGGTTGATTTCCCCCTTGCTCTGGCTGCTACTGCCGGTGGCGCGCCTGTGCGCCAGGACGCTTGCGCACGCGCCGAGGCAGCGTGGGTAGCGCCGCTCTGAGGTCATTGCTCAGAGCGGCGGGCGGTGTCAGGCGTGGCTGGCCAGCCACTTTCGCCAACTGCCGAATTCGGTAATGTCCCTGGCGGTACCGCTTTCGTTCAGCGCCCCGGCAGTGCAGATGAATCCACACGCCCAGCGGCCGCTGGCCAGCTCCACCTGCCCCAGCCCCAGCGGCGCGGGAATCCCGGCCAGAAAGCTGCCCACGGTCTCCACGGGCAGCCGCCATACCTCGACGTCAATGGCCTGGCCCCCCGCATCGCGCAGCAGCGCCGGACGCGAAGGCGGCCCGCCCGCCAGCGCGAACAGCTTGTAGCAAGGAGCCGTCTGGCTCGCTTCGTGCAGCACGCCGCCGCGCTCCGTCAGTTGGTGGTTGAGGGGTAAGCCGCTCAGGTGAGCGCCGCACACCACGATCTCCATGTGGCCGTCCTGGGCGGTGGTTGCCAAATCAGCGAGTGGCGGATGTGCAATGCCGGTTGCCCCCAGTGGCAGCATCACGCGTGCCTCCAGCGCCCGCGCCAACGACAGCAGCATCAGGTCGGCAAACGCCGGGCCGAACAGGGTGACCCCGGCAGGCAGGCCGCTTTCGGGCAATGCCACAGGTACCGCCAGGGCGCTGTAATCGAGCAGGTTCATGAAGTTGGTCCAGGTCCCCAGCCGTGAGTTCACGCCAATCGGGTCAGCGGCGACATCTGCCTTGGTGGGGTGGGTCACCGTGGTGGGGCTGAGCATCACATCTACCTGGGCGATGAGCGCATCGGCCTGGCGCTTGAATTCGGCGAGCTGATAGCGCGCATCGAAGGCATCGACCGCCAGCGGGGTGGCCCCGCCTTGCGTGATCTGAAACGTCACAGGGTGAACGGCTTCGGGGTGGCTGGCCATCAGCTCACGAATCACGTGGTAGCGCTCGGCCACCCAGGGGCCTTCGTAAAGCAGGCGCGCCGCCGCCAACAGGGGCGCGCAGTCCAGCTCGACCTTTTCACCGCCCAGCGCTTCAAGGTGGGCAATGGCCTGGTGCATGCCCTGGGTGTAGGCCGCATCCGTTTGCCATTGGGTTTCGGGCGGTACGCCAAAGCGGAACGCGGAAGGGGCCTTTCCATAGCGTCTGGCGTGCACGGCAAAATCGTGCTTTCGCGACCAGGCGCACTGATCATCATAGGCAGCGGTAATGCTGAGCACTTTCGCGGCATCGTCGGCGGTGAAGGTAAACAGGCTGATGGTGTCCAGCGTTGCGCAGGCGGGTACTACGCCGCGGGCGCTGAGCAGGCCCAGGCTTGGCTTGACCCCGTACAAGTTGTGAAAACAGGCCGGCACACGGCCTGAGCCCGCCGTATCGGTACCGAGAGCAAAGCTGACCATGCCCGCCGCCGTGACCACCGCCGAGCCGCTGCTGGAGCCACCCGGCACCCGCGTCGGGTCGAAGGCATTGGCGGGCGTGCCGTAAACCTCCAACGCCCGTTCACCGACCAGCCCCGTGGCAAACTGGTCCAGGTTGGTTTTGCCCATGGGGATCGCCCCCGCATCGATCAACCGCTGCACGACGAAAGCGTGTTCGCTGGGCGTGTAGGCAAAAGCAGGACACCCCGCCGTGGTCGGAACGCCCGCCAGGTCGATATTGTCCTTGATCGCAAACGGAATGCCGTACAGGGGCAGGGTCTCCGGCGATTCGCCTTCCAGGCGTTGGAGGTAGGGCGCTAATTGCTCACGCGTCAGCCGGGTGATCCAGGCAGGGTCATGGCCGTGTGTATCGAGCAGGTGTTCTACCAGTCGTGCAGGTGTCAGGTTGCCCTGCCGATAGGCGCTGTGCAGGCTGGCGATATCCAGCGCTTGGGTGAGTGCCATGGTGGTCTCCTAATCTAGTTCTGAGCTAGTGGTCTTACCTAGCCGTTCTGGGTCGTGTCGAGCTTGAGTGGCGTGTCGTTCATTGGCGTGGCTGGGTGACCTATGCGCCAGGGGTGGGTCGAAAGACGAATCTGCCACCCTTGCCCATCGCGCTCCAGATAGTCCATGCACAGGCTGGCTCGCCAGCGCAGGGCGTCGTCGCTGGCCTTTTCCAGTGGCGTGTATAGCGAGTTCTGGTGGCCTGGTGCTGGGCGCGGAGTGATGGCCATGGCATGGTCACCAATCTGTAACCAGCGTAGCCGCCCTTGGGCGTCGGTGCGCACTAGCTCGCGTTGGTCGGGGGTGCATTGGCGTTGCCAGTGTTCGACGTAGCGCCCGTGGGGGTGCTGTTCTTCGAGCAGGTGTTCATCGAGCCAGGCCAGCTGGCCGACGTCTTTCTCCAGGCTGGGGTTCAGGTCCTGCAGGCGGTGCCAGGTGCATACCGGCCCGTCGATCTGGGTGATGCCGACGAATCCGGTCAGGTGGGCGAGCCATTCGAGCTGCGCTCGACTGCACGCCCCCAGGTGCTCGATGCCTGCCAGCGCATCGTGACGGGCGGGAAGGCGCAGGTCGGCATGCCACTGAGCGCCCTGAAGCCAGACCACCTGGGTGCCGGTATCCGTGTACTGGTAGGGCGGCTGAGCGGGCTC
This sequence comes from Vreelandella hamiltonii, assembly GCF_014651795.1. Taxonomy (NCBI): domain Bacteria; kingdom Pseudomonadati; phylum Pseudomonadota; class Gammaproteobacteria; order Oceanospirillales; family Halomonadaceae; genus Vreelandella; species Vreelandella hamiltonii. Next base: position 117,142 of record NZ_BMXO01000003.1, read on the forward strand.
GGCATAGAGCGTGCGCTTCCAGACGCCCCGAAACTCGGTTGGTGTGGCGGGGAGTGGTAGGGTCATGAGGCGGGCTTCCCGTCTTGGGCAGCCGAGTGCTTGCCGTGCTGGCCCAGGCTACCCACTTCTCGGGCACCTTCGGGAAGCGTAATCTCACCCTTTGCCAAACGCTCGCGGAGGTAGCGGAAGGTCTGGATCGTTTGGGCGTAGAGGTGATCGCCCGCTTTGAGCGGTGCGTAATGAGCTTTGCCGTGGCGCTCGACCAATTCAGGCAGCGGTGCCACTTCAGTATGGTAATCGCAGGCGAAAAACAGCGGGAAAGAGTAGCGCTCCTGTTTAACTTTGCGCACTCGGTGGGAGGTCGCCACAAATTCGCCGTTGCTCCAAATTTCCAGCATGTCGCCAATATTGACGACTAATGTATCCTCTTGATAGGGGACATCGATCCATTTGCCTGCACCATTCATTACCTCGAGCCCCGGTGCAGTGGGTAGCAGCAGCGTGAAGCACTCGTAGTCGGTATGGGCACCGATGCCTTGGGCGTCTTCGGCATCAGGGTTATACGGATAGTGGATCAATCGCAGTTGGCTGGGCGGCTTGGTGACGTGGCGCAGTAGCTGCTGCTCATCAAGACCCAATGCTCGGGCAAAGCCGCCCATGAGTGCCCGGCCCACTTGGTAGGCAGCCTCGTAGTAGGCGGCGATAGGCTCGCGGAAACCGTCAAGGTCGGGCCAGGGGTTGGGGCCGAGGAGTGGCGTACCTGCCAACACCTCTGGGTCGTCACTGGGCAGTTCAAAGGCAAGATCAAACGCCTCTTTCATGTCCGGCTTGTTAGGGTCTGGCGACTCTTCACCAGGAGGAACATAGCCTCGGTGGTGGTGATAGAGGCCGATGTAGCGCTCCATTTTGATGGCTTCAGGTTGGGCAAAGAAGCGTTTGGCTTGAGTAATCAAACCCTCGCGAAGTGGGAGGTCGATTCCGTGGCCCACCATTTGAAAGAACCCCACGTCTCGTGCGGCGCGACCAAGGTTATCCGCAACCGCTTGGCGTGCAGCGGCATCACCATGGAGTAAACCGCTAATGTCGATAACGGGGATTGCTTGAAAGTCAGCTAAGCGCTGGTCGGCGGTGATCTGGCTCATGCGTTTACCTCCTGTTCACTGGTGAGCACCACAAGTGGTTGCCCCGGCGCAATGGAAGCGCCCTCAGAAAGGGGTAAGCGAGCAACACGGCCAGCGCAGTGGACGGTGATCTCAACTTCCATTTTCATCGACTCCACCAGTGCCACTGGCTGGCCAGCCGTTACCAGATCACCTTCTTCCACCAGCAATTTCCACAGACTGCCGGTGACGGGGCTTTCGATGCCTATTTCGTGATCATCCAACGCGGTGACTTCGGTGGCTTCCGGGGCCTGATCTTCAAAGGTGAACTGGCCATTGGCACGCCAGGCGGCCATTTCGGCCTGGAAGGCGGCTTCACGTTTTGAGCGGAAGGTCTCAATTGCCGAGGCATGTTTGTCGATGTCGGCCTGGTAGTCCGCCAAGCGAAAGCGAGTCGTTTCAATGGACAACTCGTAACGACCATGGGGGAAGTCGCGGCGAATTTGCGCCAGCTCCTCGTGGCTGACCTCATGAAAACGCAGTTGATCAAAAAAGCGCAGCAGCCAGGGGTTCTCGAAGTGGGCCGTGGTGCGATAGCGGTTCCACATCTGCAGGGTGCGCCCCACGAACTGGTAGCCGCCAGGGCCTTCCATACCGTAGACGCACAGGTAGGCGCCGCCGATACCCACCGAGTTTTCGGCGGTCCAGGTGCGGGCCGGGTTGTATTTGGTGGTAACCAGCCGCTGGTGCGGGTCGAGGGGCGTGGCGACCGGTGCGCCGAGGTAGACGTCCCCTAGCCCCATGACGAGATAGCGGGCGTTGAAGACGATATCGCGCACCTGCTGCTCGCTTTCCAGCGCATTGATGCGGCGTATGAAGTCCAGGTTGCTGGGGCACCAGGGGGCGTCGGGTCGCACGCTGCGCTGGTACTTGTCCACCGCTTCCTGACAGGCAGGGTCGTCCCAGGAGAGCGGCAGGTGCACCACGCGGGACTCCACTTCCAGCGACTCGACATCCACCAGCGCCTGTTCGGCCTGGCGCAGGTGGTCGAGCAGCTGGTCGAGGCTTAGCTCGCGGGGCTCGTAGTGGAGCTGCAGGGAGCGAATGCCCGGCGTCAGCTCGCGCAGCCCCACCACCGGGTGCTCGCGTAGCCACAGCATCCAGGCGTGGACCCGAAAGCGCAGCGCGATATCCAGCTCCATGGGGCCGAATTCGATCAGCAGGAAGTCGTCACCTGCGCGGCGGTAGACGATGCGCTCGCCTGCCTGAGCAGCATCGACCTCGCGGAGCAGCGGCGAGCCGCGCTCGGCCTCACAAACGGGCGCGGGCTGGGCGGAGGCGGACAGCTGCTGCAACTGCGTCAACTGATGCGCCTCCAGGGCGCGGGCATCTTCCAGGCGGATCGGCACGAAGCGCACCTTGTCGCCTGCCGTCAGTTGGCCCAGCTTCCAGCGTTCGGCGCGCACGACCGTGGCCGGGCAGACGAAGCCGCCCAGTGAGGGGCCGTCGGGGCCCAGGATGACCGGCATGTCGCCGGTGAAGTCGATGGTGCCGAAGGCGTAGGCGTTGTCATGAATATTGGAGGGGTGAAGCCCCGCCTCGCCGCCATCGGCGCGTGCCCAGGTGGGCCGAGGGCCGATGAGCCTGACGCCGGTGCGGCTGGAGTTGTAGTGGACTTCCCACTCATGGTCGAAAAAGCGCTCGATATCCTCGTCGGTAAAGAAGTCCGGGGCGCCGTGGGGGCCGTAGAGAACCGCAATGCGGGTCACCTCCGGGCCGCCAAAGGTGGGGATCAGCGCTGGGTCCAGCGTCTTGACGGGCGCAGCTGAAAACGCGGGCAGGTCCAGCATGTCGCCACTGCGCAGGGCGCGACCACCGTGACCACCAAACTGGCCCAGCGTGAAGGTGCTGCGTGAGCCCAGGTAGCGGGGGCAGTCGATGCCGCCCCGCACCAGCAGGTACGCGCGGGCGCCCACGGCAGCCTTGCCCAGGGTCAGGGTGGCGCCGGCTGGCACGTCGATGACCTGCCAGCCAGGGATGGCGGTGCCATCGAGGGTGGCAGGCAGCTCGGCGCCCGCCAGCACGATCTGGGTGGCGCGATGAAAGCGCAGCGTGGGGCCATTCAGGGTGATTTCGAGCCCGGCGGCCTCGTCGGGGTTGTCCAGCAGCCGATTGCCCAAGCGAAACGACCAGTCGTCGAAGGGACCGGATGGGGGAACACCCACGTCCCAGTGGCCTTGACGCCCCGGGTAATCCTGCACAGTGGTCAGCGTGCCCGGGCTGAGCACTTCCATGGCGGGAGGGGCCCATGCCAGCTGGGTGAGCCAGTGCGTGTCGATCTGGGCGGCGTCGAAGCGGGCGTCCCTCAGCACATGGGCCAGCCAGCGGCGATTGGTGGCAATGCCATATACCGTGGCGTCTTCCAGGGCCGTGGCCAGCCGGGCAATGGCCTGTTGGCGAGTGTCGGCATGGACCATCACTTTGGCCAGCATGGGGTCGAACAATGGGGTGACTTCCAGGCCTGCTTCGAGGGCGTGGTCGATACGCAGGCCCTGGGCTTCGGGGAAGGTGACTTCGGTCAGCAGCCCCGCGCTGGGGCGGAAATCGTGCGCTGGGTCTTCGGCATATAGCCTGGCCTGCACGGCATGGCCACGGGGTTGCAGGCCCTCTGCCAGGTTTGCCAGCGGGGGGAGTGCCTGGCTACCGAGGCGTACCATCCACTCGACAATATCGACTCCGTAGACCAGTTCGGTCACCCCGTGCTCGACCTGCAGGCGGGTATTGACCTCCAGAAAGTAGAACGCCTCGCGTTCGGCATCGTAGATGAATTCGACGGTGCCCGCACTGCGGTAGTTGACCGCCTGGCCAAGCTGCACCGCCGTGGCGTGCAGGGAGCGCCGCACGGCATCAGGCAGGTTGGGAGCAGGGCACTCCTCAAGGACTTTCTGATGGCGCCGCTGGGTGGAGCAGTCCCGCTCGCCAAGGGCAATCACCTGCCCCTGGCCATCGCCGAACAGCTGCACTTCCAGATGGCGAGCACGGGCGATGTAGGCTTCGAGAAAGACGCCGCCATCGCCGAAGTTGCGCTCGCCCAGACCTTTCACCGAATCAAAAGCGCGGGCCAGCTCTGCCTGGGAGTGGCAGACCTGCATGCCGATGCCGCCACCGCCAGCGGTGGACTTGAGCATTACCGGGTAGCCGATACGCTCGGCGTGAGCCTTGGCGTCTTCCAGCGAGGCCAACAGCGGTGAACCGGGGACCAGCGGCACACCGGCCTGTTCGGCCAGCGCGCGGGCTTCGTGCTTCAAGCCAAATTGGCGGATCTGCTCGGCGGTCGGGCCCAGGAAGACCAGCCCGGCCGTATCGCAGGCGCTGATGAAGCGGGTGTTTTCCGACAGGAAGCCGTAGCCTGGGTGAACCGCCTGGGCGCCGCTTTGCTGCGCAATGGCGATGAGCTTGTCGATGTTCAGATAGGTCTCGCTGGCGCCGCCTTCACCCAGCGAATAGGCTTCGTCGGCCTGGTGCACGTAGGGCGCATCGCGGTCGGCGTCGGCGTATACCACGACGCTCTGGATGCCGAGGGCGTTCAGCGTTCGCAGGATACGCGCGGCAATGGCCCCGCGATTGGCAATCAGTACCTTGGACAATAACGGTGTCGTGGACATGGTGGTGCCTGCAAAGAAGGGCGGGCCGTCCCGCAGATGAATCAGCCCCTTGGGGTCGTCCCCAGGAGGAAAAGTGACCTCACTCCCAGACCAGCAGCTCGATGGGCGTCGGGTGGTAGCCGTTACAGGGGTTGTTGAGCTGAGGGCAGTTGGAGACCAGTACGATGACATCCATGTTGGCTTCCATCTCGACGTACTTGCCGGGGGCCGAAATACCGTCGGCAAAGGTCAGCCCGCCGTCGGCCGTCACCGGCACGTTCATGAAAAAGTTGATGTTGTGGGTGATGTCGCGTTTGGTCAGCCCGAACTCGGGATAGCGGGCAATGGCCTGCATCCAGTTGTCGCGGCAGGAGTGCATGTGGCGCTTTTCGAGATCGTAACGCACGGTATTGCTTTCGCTGGCGCAGGCACCGCCCAGGGTGTCGTGGCGGCCACAGGTATCGGCGGTGATGGTCAGCATGGTGCGGCCTTCACTGGACATCAGCCGGGTGCCCGCCGTCAGGTAAACCGCGCACTGTTCGCGCACGGTATCCATGGCGCTGTAGCGTTCGGCGGTATCGTCGGCATTGAAGAACAAGGTGTCGGCGGCCTGGTTGCCCTCCAGGTCCAGAATGCGCAGGGTCTGGCCGCGCTTCACGGTGCCGATGTAGTGGTCACCGGCCTCGACGGTGGTGCGGCGGACGGCGTTTTCAGGGCGTAAGGTGCTTTCGATGATCATGGTGTCCCCCTTAGAGGCCGAGGTGGTAGAGGCGATTGTTGGCAAAGCCACGTGCGTTTTCGGGCCGTGAGCGGTAGCAGGGGTCTTCCTCGGTGGGAGGCTCCGCCGTGCCTAGCGCGATATCGACGCCGCGACGGGGGTAGTGCGGGCTGGGGTCGAGGGGGTGCGGGCAGGTGTGCAGCAGCACCAGCGTATCCATCTCGAAACGCAGCGTGACGCGGCTGCCCGGCTGGCAGTGGTTGTCGACATAGCGCAGCTTGCCTGCGTCATCGCTCTCGACCCGTGAAAAAAGGTTGAGGTTGGCCGCCAGATCGCGTCGGCCCAGGCCGTATTTCGCCAGCTCGACGAGAAAGGCATCGTGGCCGGTGCGGGTCCAGTCATTGTGAGCCTGCTGGTAGCTCACCGGCTGCCAGCCCTTGGCCAGAAGGTGGTGGGGCATCAGGTTGCCGCCCACGCTATCGTGCCAGCCCAGGGTGTCGTGGGTGATCGACGCAAAGATGCGGCCCATGTCGGAATAGAGGCAGTGGCCCTGGGTGAGTTTGAAAGTGTGCTGGCACTTCAGGGTGTCCGGGAGGTTGAGGCGCTCCAGCAGGTTTTCCGGGTTGTAGCAGAGCAGCCCTACGTTGCTGTTGGCCTGCTGGGCTGACAGGGTCAGCGTGGTGCCGCGGCGCAGGCGCAGGGACCAGTGATGGCCGCCGGGCAGGTGCGTGGCGTAGTCCGCGTGGGTTGTCATGACAGCGTCTCCTGTACGTGGGTGGTCAGACCGCGTTCCGCCAGCGTGTCACTCAGTGCCTGGGCGGAGTGTGCGCGGTTGGCCTGTTTGCCGATGGGCAGGTCGTAGGTGATGGTGGCGCCATAGGCCTCGGGGGCCTGGGGGTCGTGGCGAGTCTTGTCGAAGACCCACAGCCGCGTGCCGAGGGCGAAGGCTTCCGTGAGGTCGTGGGTGATCATGAAAATGGTCAGCGACTGTTCTTGCCAAAGCCGCGTGATCAGCGCGTGCATGTCCTGGCGAATGCCGGGGTCGAGCGCGCCGAACGGCTCGTCCAGCAGCAGTAGCCGAGGTTTCATCATCAGCGCCTGGGCAATGGCGAGGCGTTGCTGCATGCCGCCGGAGAGCTCGTGAGGGTACTTGTGCAGCGCATGGCCCAGGCCCACCTCTTCGATGCGCGCCGTGGCCACTTCGATGGCGCGCCGCCGGGATGCACCAAAGCGCTTGCCCAGCAGCGGGGCAATCCGCAGCTCTTCGGCGATCATGACGTTGCCCAGGACGGTCAGGTGGGGGAAGACCGAGTACTTTTGAAACACGACGCCTCGGTCAGGGCCGGGTTCGTCAGGAATGGGCTGTCCATCCAGCAGCAGGCTGCCTTTGGAGCGCTTTTCGGTGCCCAGCAGCATTTTCAGGAAGGTGGTCTTGCCGCAACCTGACGCGCCCACCAGCGTCACGAACTCGCCTTCCTCGACGGAGAAGTTGAGGTTTTCCAGCACCACGTGCTGGCCATAATGCTTTTCCAACCGGTGGGCGGAGAGCAGGCTCATGATTTGTCTCCTTCATCGGCGTGATACCAGGGGAAGGCCAGCCGTGATACCCAGGCCAGCAGTTGATCCAGCACGAAGGCCAGCAGGGTGATCCAGGCCACGTAGGGCAGAATCACGTCCATGGAGAGGTAGCGGCGCACCAGAAAGATGCGATAGCCAAGGCCCTCTTGGGCGGCAATTGCTTCTGCTGCAATCAGGAACAGCCAGGCGCTGCCCAGCGCCAGCCGTGTGGCATTGAGCAGCCGAGGCGTCAATTGAGGCAACAGCACTCGCAGCAGCACTTGCCAGGAGCTGGCGCCCAGGGTCTGGGCCTTGATCAACTGTTCGTCTGGCAGGCGCAGGGCGTGGCCCTGCAGGTCACGAATCAGAAAGGGCGTCACGCCCATCACGATCAACGCGATCTTGGCCGCTTCCCCGGTGCCAAAGGCGATGAACAGGATCGGCAGAATGGCCATGGGCGGTATCAGCGACGTTACCGTGATCAGCGGCGAGAGCTTGGCGCGCAGCAGCGGAATGCCGCCACTCAAGATGCCCACCACCAGGCCGATCAGCGCGCTGATGCCGACACCGATCAGCAGCCTTTCGAGGCTGGCGAAAGTGTCGGTCCACAATACGATCTGGCCGGTGCGCACGTTTTCGGCCGTGGCCAGGTGATGAAAGGTCTGCGCCATGCTGCCAGGGGAAGGCAGCAGGCGGTCGTTGGGGTTGTCAGCCAGGCGAGCACTGGAGGCGCTCAGGTAGAGCATGCCCAGTACCAGAAACGGCACCAGTCCCAGCAGCCAGCGGCCGCCGCGCGAGGGCGACAGGTTAATCAAGCGCTTCATGGCAGGGTCCACCAGGTAAGTAAGGGGCAGAAGCGGCGAGCCGCCGCTTCATGGGGCGAATACCGTGGCCTCGTTACTGCGCGTCGAGGTACGCCTGAGTAAAGGAAGGATCGAAGCGCAGCTGCACGTTGCTCTCGTCACCGAAGATACCGCTGGGCGTTTCGATGCCCACCACGCCCGCGCTGGGTGCCATGTCGCCCAACAGCCCGTGGGTAAAGCTGAAGTCGGCCACTCGCTCCATGGTGTCCAACAGCTCGGGGCTTTCCATCAGCGCTACGGCTTCGGCGGGGTCGGTATACAGGTAGGTTGCCTCTAGCTGGGCACGGTAACCCTCCAGATCGGTGCCAGCGGCGTCGGCCATGATCGTCAGCGCGTGCTCGTCATTGGCCTCGACAAGCGCCATGACCTCGTACCAGGCGCCCACCAGGGCGTGACCCAGGGCGGGGTAGTCGGCCAGGGTTTGGGTATTCACCACCATCATGTCGAGAATTTCACCGGGGATTTCCGCCGAGGTGTATACCACTTGGCTGTCCGGTATTTCGGCGATGATGCTGAGCTGCGGATTCCAGGCGGCTACGGCTTCGGTACTGCTGCTGGAAAACAGGCCGACGATATCGGCGTCGGAGGTATTGACCGTTTCGATGTCGCGCTCGGTCAGCCCAACGCTCTCCAGGGCGCGTGCCAGAAAGTAGTGAGACACGCTGAACTGCACCAGATTGACTCGGCGGCCTTCGATATCCGCCAGCTCATTGCCCCCTTTGAGCACGATGCCGTCATTGCCGTTGGAGTAGTCGTTGATGATCAGCGCGGTGGAGTCGACGCCGCTGGCGGCAGGAATGGTCAGAGCGTCCATGTTGGTCATGGCGCAGCCATCGACGTTGCCCGAGGTGAACTGGTTGATGGACTCGACGTAGTCATTGACCTGTATCACGTCGATAGCGATGTCGTGCTGCTCGGCCCATTTGTCGACGATGCCTTCGACATCGGCATAGGCCCAAGGCATCCAGCCTGCATAAATGGACCAGCAGACGCTGAATTGGTCACGCTCCTGGGCATGCACGAAAGAGGGGGCCAGCGAGGTGGCCAGCAGGGCGGCAGAGAGCGGGGCCAGCAGATATTTACCAGGGGTGCGGATGGAACGGGTCATGAGAGCCTCCAGCGGCTAAGTAAAAACTCAGGGGGCATCGGCGCATCACTGTGCCTTATCCTCCCGGGCTTTTATCCCGCCGTGTAACCTTGCGCTTGCAAGGTCGATCGCTCTCGGACCAGCCACAGCCATCAGGGGCGTTTCGTTGATGGTGTCGGAACCCTAGCGATCTATTGGAAACTCGATTGTGCGGCTGCGATAGCGGCCAATACCCCGTGTGTAACACCATGAACACAGCAAAATATTGGCCGCTTGCTTAAAAATGACGGTGAGTCATGCGTTTGGCGACGTTTCTGACGAACAGGGCATGCAGCGTCGCTTTTGTCTGCGCATTTTTTTGGTGCGTTATCATTGGGCTTGCACCAGGCTGTATCGGTTGTCAGCGCTTACAGCGGCGTCTTGCTCATCCTGCCCGGTACTTCTCGCACCAGCCTGGGCATCAGGAAGCCGGGCAGGTGTTCGAGCAACTGCTGGACCAGCGCTTTGGCGCGTTCGTCGGTGACGTCGTAGTGGGCTGCGCCTTGTACGGGGTCGAAGGCGTGCAGGTAATAGGGCAGTATCCCCGCCTCGAACAGCCGTTCGGAGAGCGTGGCCAGGGTCGTGACGTCATCGTTGATGTCGCGCAGCAGGACGCTCTGATTGAGCAGCGTGACGCCCGCCTGCTTGAGGCGCGCGCAGGCTGCGACCACGGCCTGGTCGATCTCGTTGGCGTGGTTGATGTGCAGCACCATTACCTTTTTCAGCCGAGTGTTGCCAAGCCAGCCCAGCAGGTGGTCATCCACCCGGTCCGGGATGACCACCGGCAGGCGCGTATGCAGCCGCAGTCGCTGCAGGTGGGGAATCTCTTCCAGCTGCGCGACCAGCCAGCTCAATTGCCTGTCGTTGGCGGCCAGCGGGTCGCCGCCGGAGAGAATCACTTCCCGAATGGCACTGTCCTGGCGGATATAGCCAAGGGCCTCCTGCCACTGGGCTCGCGAAGGCGCGTGCTCCTGGTAGGGAAAGTGGCGGCGAAAGCAGTAGCGGCAGTTGATGGCGCAGGCTGGGCTGGCGATCAACAGCACGCGGTTGGTGTATTTATGGATCAGGCCTTTGGCCGGACGGTGCTCGGCTTCTTCCAGCGGGTCGGTGACATAGCCGGGCGGCGACAGGGCTTCTTCGGCCAGCGGCAGGACCTGGCGCAGCAGCGGGTCGCTGGGGTCGTTGGGCGCGATGCGTGACAGGTACGCCTCGGGCACGCAGATATCGAACAGGCGATGCCCCGCCTGGGCTTCTTGCTGCCACTGGGCGTCCAGGCCAAGGCGCTGGCAGAGGGTTTGCGGGTCGCGAATGGCGTGGGATAGTTGCCGTTGCCAGGAGGCGGGTGCCTCGTCGGATATCGAGTGATCGGCAATGATGATGTTCTCCTGCAAAAAGCCCTCCTTCGGGTTATCATGCGCGCACTTGGCTACAAGGTTAACGACGGCGAAGCAGGGCAGCGCGCGTCACCGACTGAAACACACCATAGAACCATTGAGAGGCAGTATGGCGAACTATTCTACCAATGAATTCAAAGCGGGTTTGAAAGTAATGCTTGATGGCGATCCTTGTTCGATCGTCGAGAACGAGCTGGTCAAGCCTGGCAAGGGTCAAGCGTTCAACCGCGTCAAGCTGCGCAACCTGATGACTGGCCGTGTCGGTGAGCGCACGTTCAAGTCTGGCGACTCGCTGGAAGGCGCTGACGTCATGGATCTGGAGATGGAGTACCTCTACACCGACGGTGACATGTGGTACTTCATGAAGACCGACGGCTCTTTCGAGCAGTACGCGGTAGAGAAAAAAGCACTGGGCGAGGCCGAAAAGTGGCTCAAGGAGCAGGTGCCCTACACTCTGACGCTGTGGAACGACAAGGCGATCTCGGTCACGCCGCCCAACTTCATCGAGCTGGAAGTCGTCGAAACCGACCCCGGCCTGAAAGGCGATACTGCTCAGGGCGGCTCAAAGCCTGCTACGCTTTCCTCGGGTGCCGTGGTACGTGTACCGCTGTTCATCAACCAGGGCGAAGTGTTGAAGATCGACACCCGCTCCGGCGAGTACGTATCACGCGCTTGATCGGCGTCACTTGCAAGCGGTAAGCAAAGCCACGCACTCTGCGTGGCTTTATGTTGTCAGGGAGAAGGGAATGACGGCCAGTTGGCAGCCAACAGCATCCATGGAGACGCTACGTGAGCGTGCGCGCCTGCTGGCGGCAGTGCGCCATTTTTTCGTATCACGCGATGTCATGGAAGTAGAGACCCCCGTCCTCGGGCAAGGGGGCAGTACCGATGTCAACCTCGTGTCGCTGGCGACCCGGGCACGCACGGACAAGGGCCAGCGCAAGTTGTGGCTACAAACCTCGCCGGAATTTCACATGAAGCGGCTTTTGGCGGCGGGAAGTGGGCCGATCTTTCAGCTGGCTCGCAGCTTTCGTGATGGAGAGGTGGGGTCGCGGCACAATATCGAATTCACCATGCTGGAGTGGTATCAGCCGGGCTATTCGCTCGCCCAGCTGATCGAAGAGACCACGGCGCTGGTCGCCCATGTGATGCCCAATGCCCCTGGGCCGGTGGTGCACTACCGCTACCGTGAGCTGTTTCATACGCATCTGGAAGTGGACCCTTTCACCACCTCGCTGGACACCTTGCGTCTGGTGGCGGCCGAGCGGGGCAGCATGCCCGCCAAGGCGCTGGCCGAGGAGGGGCGTGATACGTGCCTCGATCTGCTCATGGGCATGGTCATCGAGCCGCGCCTGGGCCAGCAGGAGCTGAGCGTGGTGGTGGATTATCCGGCCAGCCAGGCGGCACTCGCGCAGCGCCATCAGGATAGCGATGGGGAGTGGGTGGCGTCGCGGTTCGAGCTCTATCTGAACGGGGTTGAGCTGGCGAACGGCTACCATGAGCTGACCGATGCCGATGAACAGCGCCAGCGGTTTGCCCGCGATAACGAGGAGCGTCGTCGGTTGGGGCTGAGCGAAGTGGACGTGGACGAGCGGCTGCTGGCCGCGCTGGCCCATGGAATGCCTGCTGCCTCCGGTGTCGCGCTGGGCATCGACCGGTTGATACAGCAGGCCTTGGGTAAGGGGAAGCTGGAGGAAGTACTGGCGTTTGCTACCCCTGCCTGTTGAGGTTGGCTGTGCCGGGCGTTGGCTATGACGCCTGCGGTGTTGCCAGGGATTGGCCCATGGCCACCTTGGCGCCCAGCTCATGCTCGGCAAAGGTGATCGGCTTGGCGAAGCAGGTGACCACCGTGGAGCCCAGCTTGAAGCGGCCCATCTCGGCGCCTTTTTCGATCACGATGGGCTGGCCGAAGACCATCCGCTGGGGCGTGCCCGCCAGCGGGGTCACCTGGCCTGCCCAGACGGTCTCGATGGCGGCCACGATCATGGCACCCACCAGCACCATGGCCATCGGGCCGTGCTCGGTATCGAAGATACAGACCAGACGCTCATTGCGCGCAAACAGGCCAGGCACGTAGTTGGCGGTGGCCTGATTGACGGAGAACAGCCGCCCCGGCACGTAGATCATTTCGCGCAATGTGCCGGTCACCGGCATGTGCACGCGATGGTAATCCCGTGGGGAGAGGTACACGGTGGCAAAGCTGCCTGCCATGAACTCCTGGGCCAGCGCATCGTCCCCCCCCAGCAATGTATGCACCGAATAGCGATGCCCCTTGGCTTGCACGATGTCGCCTGCGCACAGGCGGCCAAACTGCGAAAGGGTGCCGTCGGCCGGGCTGAGAATGCCGTCGCCCAGGGGGCGGGCATCGGGCTTCAGCGCCCGGGTGAAGAAGTCGTTGAACGTGGCGTAGGCGGTAGGGTCCGGTTCCAGTGCCTGGCTCATGTCCACGTCGAAGCGTTTGATGAACGCCTTGATGACGGCGTTCTTGACCCGTGGTTGATCGCACGCGGCGACCTTGCCCGTCAGCCGGGAAAGCGCGTGATGGGGCAGTGGGTACTGCAGTAGCGAAAAGGCTTTTTGAGAAACGGTCACAGTGGTGTCTTTGTCTCGATGTCGGTTGAGTGTCGTTGGCGCATGGCAGGCATCAGCGTTCGATGGGGGTATCGTCGCGATTGCCCCATTCGGCCCAGGAGCCCGCGTAGCCACGAATGTTGAAGCCCAGGGCCTTGCCCACCAGCCAGGTAAAGCTGCTGCGGTGGTGGCTTTGGCAGTGGGTGGCGATCTCCATGTCCGGTGTCAGGCCCAGCGCGCCCAGTTCGGTGATCAGTTCGGCGTAGTCGCGAATGCGCAGCGCGCGTTGACGATCCATGGCATCTACCCAATCCATGTTCACCGCGCCGGGGATGTGGCCCAGGTGCTTGTTGTTGCCACGCTCACCGTCGTACTCGGCCTTCGAACGGGCATCCCAGATGGCGAACTGCTTGTCGTTCAGCTTGTCGAGAATCTCGTCGCGGCTGATGGCGGCCTGAGGATTGAGAATGTCGGCCTGATAGTCACTGGGCGTGGGGGCCGTGGGCTCGGTGCTCTCTTCGAGGCCCGCGTCGCGCCACGCATGAATGCCGCCATTCAGGTAGGAGTAGCGGGTATGGCCAATCAGCTCCAGCGTCCACAGCAGGCGAGCGGCCCAGCCGCCACCCTCGTCATCGTAGGCCACCACGTGGGTATCACGGGTCAGGCCCATGGCGCTGAACAGCTGCGAGAGAAACGCCACGGAAGGCACGTCGTTGGGGACCGGGCCCTCGCCGCGCATCAGATAGCGGTAGTCGAGGTAAATGGCGCCGGGCACGTGCCCCTGCCGGTAGCTGTCGCCATTCAGTGGCACATCGACGATCAAGAGCTGAGGGTCGCCCAGATGCTCGACGAGCTGTTCTGGTTCGACGATCAGTGGCAGCACGTTGGTTTCGGAGGAGTGGCTGTTGGTCATGGTCGGCTCCCTGTCCCTGCAATGAAAGTAATCTGAGCCATCGGCGTCAGCCGTCAGGCCTGGGTGTTCAGGCTATCCAGTATGCGTCGGTAGCTGGTAAAGCGCTCTGGGTGAATCTTGCCCGCCTCGACGGCATTGAGTAAAGCACAGCCGGGCTCATTGCGATGGCGGCAATCCCTGAAGCGGCATTGGCCCAGGTAAGGGTGAAACTCGATGAAGCCGTTGGTCACTTCCTGTTCATCGAGGTGCACCAGCCCGAATTCGCGGATGCCGGGGGAGTCGATCAGCTCGCCGTCGTGCACTTCGTCGCTGCGCATGGCGTAAAGCCTGGCGGTGGTGGTGGTGTGAGTGCCCTTGCGCGAATCTTCCGAGAGGGCGCCGATGCGCAGGGTCTCGTCCGGCAGCAGCAGATCGATCAGTGAGGATTTGCCTACCCCGCTCTGGCCGACGAACACCGAGGTACGGCCCTCCAACTGCTGACGCAGGGCGTTCAGGCCGTCAGGGTTGGCCGTGGTGGTACGCACCACCCGATAGCCCAGTTGGCGGTAACGCTCCAGCAGTTGGCCGAGTTCGCCACCGCCTTCCGGCAGCAGGTCGGTCTTGTTGAGCACCAGTACGGGCGTGATGCCGGTGGCCTCGGCGGCGACCAGGTAGCGGTCGATCAGGTTGGGGTGCGGCGCGGGCTCCACCGCAAAGACGATCAGCAGCTGGTCGATGTTGGCGGCCACCGGCTTGAGCTGCCCTCTGGCATCCGGGCGTTTGAGGATGGTGTCGCGCTCCTCTCGGGCCACCACGACGCCAGAGCCATCCTGACCCGCTCGCCAGATCACCCGGTCGCCGGTCACCAGCCCTTCCAGGTTGGCGCGCAGATGGCAGCGTACCGGGGTGCCGTCGGCATCGCGAACTTCCAGGGTACGGCCGAAGTGGGCCATCACACGGCCTGGCTGTTCGGGACCATACTCCCCGGCGGAGAGCTTTTCGGCATCCCGCGCGTCGCGTTTTTCCGCCCGCTGAGCGCGCTCGGCCTGAATTTTTTCGACGCGCCACTGCTGCTGACGGCTTAATTTACGTTTGCTCATGACCACCCGATGATCGTTACAATAGCAGGCATTGTAACCACCTGAGCCACCCACTGTCCCCTATGGGGTGCGGTGCAAGGCAATATAAGCGACACTTTTATGCACATCGCTCGTGTTGGAGCGACTTTGGCCAAGGAATGAGACGAATGAGTGAGCAAGCCGTCACCCCGCGCAGCGACCTGCTGGTATGGATCGACCTGGAGATGACCGGCCTGGAGCCGGACAAGGAGCGCATCATCGAAGTGGCCACGCTGATCACCGATGCGCATCTCAGCGTGGTGGCCGAAGGGCCGGTGATTGCCGTCAAGCAGCCGGACAGCCTGCTGGCCGCCATGGATGAGTGGAACCAGAAAACCCACGGTGAGTCGGGGCTCGTGGCGCGGGTCAAGGCCAGCCAGGTGAGTACCGAAGAGGCCGAGCAGCAGACGCTGGCGTTTTTGAGCCGCTACGTGGTACCCGGCTCATCGCCCATGTGTGGCAACAGCATCCATCAGGATCGCCGCTTTCTGGAGCGCGAGATGCCCGCCCTGTGGAGCTTCTTCCACTACCGCAACCTGGATGTGTCCAGCGTCAAGGAACTGGCCAAGCGCTGGAACCCGAGCGCGCTGGAAGGGTTCAAGAAGCGCAACGTACATTTGGCGATGGACGACATCAAGGAGTCGATTGCCGAGCTTGCCCACTATCGCAGCACTTTTCTGCGCGTGGCGCCCGGCAGCGACAGCAGCATTGATCCGCGCTGACGTTTTTCAGCCTTGCGTCGCGATGCGCGCTGCACGCTTCTGGTGCTGCTCTGCCAGTGCCCAGACCACGTGCTCGCGGACCAGCACGCTGGGGTAGGCGCGGCGTGCCCACAGGGCGGTTTCGACATCACGGCTCCAGGGCGCATTGCCCAGGCCCACCGCCAGGTTGCGTAGCCAGCGCTCGTAGCCGATGCGGCGTATCGGGCTCCCGGCGGTCTTGTCGAGAAACTCCGCCTCGCTCCAGCCGAACAGGGTGACGAGCGAGGCGCGGTCGAGATCGTGGCGCGGGGCAAAATCCTGCTCCTGGGTCGGGCGTGTGAAGCGGGTAAACGGGCAGACCAGCTGGCAGTCATCGCACCCATAGACACGGTTGCCCATGGCCCGACGGTACTCCACGGGGATCGCGCCGTGCAGTTCGATGGTCAGGTAGGAGACGCATTTGCGCGAATCGACCACCTTGTCATCGACGATGGCGCCGGTGGGGCAGGCCGTGCGGCAGGCGCTGCAGCTGCCGCAGTGCTCTCGCTCGAAGGGCGGATCCACGGGCAGGGGCAGGTCGGTATACAGCTCGCCGAGAAAGAACAGCGAGCCAGCCTGGGGGTTGAGCAGCATGGCGTTCTTGCCGAACCAGCCAAGCCCTGCCTTCTGGGCCAGGGCACGCTCCATGACCGGGGCCGAGTCGACGAAAGCGCGAAAGCCAAAGGCACCCACCTCTTGCTCGATCTGCCGCGCCAGCTGGGCCAGCCGTTTGCGCATCAGTTTGTGGTAGTCGCGCCCCAGCGCATAGCGCGATACATAGGCACGCTGGGGCTGCCCCAGCACTTTGGTGGTGGCAACGTCGGCGGGCAGGTAGTCCATGCGCACGCTGATCACCCGCTGTGTGCCGGGCTCCAGCTCGGCCGGGCGGGTGCGCTTGGTGCCATGCTTGGCCATGAAGCCCATGTCGCCGTGATAGCCCTGTTCCAGCCAGCGCTCGAGATGGCGCTCGTGGACGGCAAGATCGGTGTCGGTGATGCCGACCTGCTGAAAGCCCAGCTCGCGCCCCCAGCGCTTGATCAGCACGGCGAGTTGCTGGAGTCGCTCGGCAGAGAGTGAAAAATCAGAGGAAGGTGGCATGGTTGATCAACGTTGGCGCGACAGGCGCGCTATGCTAACCCATTACGCTTTCATACGATATCCACGGTGCTGCCGTGTCAATGAATACGGCGGTGCCTCGGCCCATGGCAACCGCTAAGGAGAGACCGTGTCCACACTGAGTACCTCATCGTTACGCCCTTTGTACAAGGCAGCCCAGGTGCGTGAGCTGGATCGACGCACCATTGCCAGTGGCATCGACAGCTTCGCGCTGATGCAGCGTGCGGCCTCCAGCGCCTGGCACAGCTTTCGCTCGCGTTGGCCCCAGGCCCGCAGCGTCACGGTGCTATGTGGAAGCGGTAATAACGGGGGCGATGGCCATGTGCTGGCGGCCCTGGCCATGCAGGCAGGGCTCAAGGTTCAGCGGCTTTCGAGCAAACCCCTGGAGGCGCTCACGGGGGACGTTGCCAAGGCGGCGGGGTTGGCATCGGCCGCCGGGGTGGGATTCGACGAGTGGCAGCCCGCCACGACGCTGGTGGGGGAAGTGATCGTCGATGCCCTGCTGGGTACCGGGCTTGCCGGTGAGCCCCAATGCAACATCCGCCAGGCCATCGAGGCCATCAATGGTGCGCACCAGCCGGTGCTGGCGCTGGACATTCCTTCGGGTCTGTCGGCGGATAGCGGGGCCGTGCTGGGCAGTGCGGTGGTGGCGGATGGCACCGTTACCTTCATTGGCGACAAGATCGGGCTGCATACCGGCGACGCGCCAGCCTATACCGGCGAGATCGATTTTCGCCCGTTGGGCGTGAAGGCTCAGGCCTTTTTCGATATTCCGCCCACGGCTTGGCGGCTGGATGAAGCGCTGCTGGCCGACGCCTTTGCACCGCGTTCGCGGATCAGCCACAAGGGCAACCTGGGGCATGTACTGGTCATGGGCGGCGCGCCCGGCTTTGGTGGAGCCGCCTTGCTGGCCGCCCAGGCCGCGGCGCGGCTAGGCGCGGGCAAGGTCAGCCTGGCGACGGCCGAGGAGCACATTACCGCGAGTTTGGTACGCTGCCCGGAAGTCATGGCCCGAGCCGTGCGCGGCGGGGCGGAGGCCGCCGGGTTGCCCGACACCGCCGACGTGGTGGTGATTGGCCCGGGGCTGGGGCAGGACGCCTGGGGTCAGGCGCTGTTGCAAAGTGCGCTGCAGGGGGCGACGCCGCTGGTGGTGGATGCCGATGCCCTGAACCTGCTGGCCAGCCGCTGGCCTGACGTGCGCCGCGATGACTGGATACTGACCCCGCACCCGGGGGAAGCCGCGCGGCTGCTGGGGTGCACGGTGGCCGAGGTACAGGCAGACCGCCCTGAGGCGGCGCGGGCCTTGCAGCGTGCCCGTGGCGGCGTGGTGGTCCTGAAAGGCGCAGGCAGCCTGATCGTCGGCCCCAGTGGGCTGGTGGTATGCCCGTATGGGAATCCCGGCATGGCCAGCGGCGGCATGGGTGACGTGCTGAGCGGCATGCTGGGAGCCCTGGCAGGCCAGCACGATCGTCTGGAGTGGAGCGCCTGGCTGGGCGTCATGGTACACGGCCTGGCGGGCGATGCCGCCGCGAAAGCCAGCGGAGAGCGTGGCCTGTTGGCAAGTGATCTGGCATCCTATGCACGAGCGTTTATCAACCCGTGAAGGCAGCCCACATGCAGGTGCAATCAAGTGACGAAATGGCCCACGTTGCCTTTGGAGAAGCGTTGGGCAAGGCGCTGGAAGGTCGCGGGCGAGTGTATCTCGAAGGCGACCTGGGGGCAGGCAAGACGACGCTGACGCGAGGCATCTTGCGTGCCTATGGTTATCAGGGGGCGGTCAAAAGTCCCACGTACACGCTGGTAGAGCCCTACGAGCTAGGCGAGCAGCGGATTTATCACCTGGATCTTTACCGCCTTGCCGACCCGGAAGAGCTGGAGTTCATCGGCGGGCGAGAGGTGCTGTCCGACCAGGCCTTGTGCCTGGTGGAGTGGCCCAGCCAGGGCGCTGGCTGGCTGCCTGCGCCCGATCTATGGATACGCTTGCAGGTGGCGTCACCCGGCCGCTTGCTGACATTAAGTGCCGAGACGCCGCATGGAGTTGCGGCGTTGGCTCAGCTCGAAACGCTGGCGGCCGAACAGCAACAGGAGTGTGGTGTGGTTCAATGGACATGAGACAGTCATTGGCTGCCTGGGCCGGCAGGTTGGCCACCGGGTGCGCGCTGCTCTTGATGAGCGGTGCATCGTTGCAGGCGGCGACCATCGAGAGCATGCGCCTGTGGGCGGCCCCCGATCATGCGCGGCTGGTGTTCGATTTGAGTGCCGCTGCGCAGGCCAATGTGTTTACCCTGGACAATCCGGCGCGGTTGGTCATCGACCTCGACGACAGCCAGCTCGATACCGATGTCTCGACGCTGCCCCTGGAGGGCAGCGCGATTTCCGCCGTGCGCGCGGGCTCCCGAGATGGTGGCGGCCTGCGCGTGGTACTGGAGCTCAATCGCGATATTTCCCCGCGTCATTTTACCCTGCCGCCCAACGACCAGTACGGTCATCGGCTGGTGGTGGATCTGGAGTACCCCGGTGAAAGTGCCGTCGAAAACCCCATCGACCCCATCGAGGCGATGATCCGCGACCAGGAGATCATGGCCCAGCGTAGTGCCCAGGCCCAGCAGGCAGATGTGCCCAGTGCGGTGGCCGATGTGCCCGAAGCACCCACCCAGCCGGTCGATGTTCAGCCTGCGCAGCCCCACCCGCGTCGCGACATCATCATCGCCATCGATGCCGGGCACGGAGGGGAAGACCCCGGTGCCATCGGGCCTGCCGGTACTCGGGAGAAGGACGTGGTGCTGGAGATAGCCCGTCGCCTGGCCGCTGATGTCAATCGAACCGAAGGCTTCAAGGCCGTGCTGATTCGTGACGGTGACTACTATCTTGGCTTGCGCCAGCGTACCCAGCTGGCCCGAGAGCAGAAAGCCGATTTCTTCGTCTCCATCCATGCGGATGCCTTCACCAGCCCCCGGCCGCAAGGCAGCTCGGTGTATGCGCTTTCTCAGCGGGGGGCCACCTCGGAAACCGCTCAGTGGCTGGCCGACAGCGAAAACCGCGCCGACCTGATAGGCGGTGTCGACGGCAGTCTGTCGCTGCGCGACAAGGACCAGGTGCTGCGTGGCGTACTGCTCGACTTGACCATGACCGCCACGCTCAACGACTCGCTCTCCATCGGTGGGCAGGTGCTGGAGCAGTTAGGCCGGGTGAATCGACTCCACAAGAGTCGTGTGGAGCAGGCCGGTTTCATGGTGCTCAAGTCGCCGGACATTCCGTCGCTGTTGATCGAGGTGGGCTTCATTTCCAATCCCGACGAAGAGCGACGGCTACGCGACCCGGTGCATCAGCAAGGCCTGTCGACGGCGATTTTCAGCGGCCTGCGCGAGCATTTTCAGAGCAACCCGCCACCGGCCAGCCTGCTGGCCTGGCAGCGCGACAATCAGCGCCGCCCCACGGGCAACGAGTATCGTATCCAGTCTGGCGATACCCTGTCGGCCATCGCGATTCGCCATGGCGTGCCGGTGAACCAGCTCAAGCAGGCCAATGACCTGAACGGCGACGTGATTCGTGTGGGTCAGGTGCTGCGCATTCCCAGCTCTTGAAACGGATGACGAGCAGGCCGAGGCAACAGCGCTATGGAAACGAAGCAACGGAAACAGGTGAGGTGAAGGTTGGCTGAATTGACTTCTGCCGCTGGGCGGATACAGGTACTGGACCCCCGTCTGGCGAACCAGATTGCGGCCGGAGAAGTAGTCGAGCGGCCTTCGTCGGTGGCCAAGGAGTTGATCGAAAACGCCATCGATGCGGGCAGCCAGCGCATCGAGGTGGATATCGAGCAGGGCGGCGCCCGTTTGATCAAGATCCGCGACGACGGCATCGGTATCGGCGAGCAGGACCTGCCGCTGGCCCTGGCGCGTCATGCCACCAGCAAGATCACCAGCCTGGAAGATCTCGAAGGCGTCAGTTCGCTGGGGTTTCGTGGGGAGGCGCTGGCCTCCATCAGCTCGGTCTCCCGGCTGGAGCTGGTATCCAATGCTGAAGACGATCCTCGCCAAGGGTGGCGGGTGGTGGCGGAAGGGCGTGGCATGGAGGCCAGAGTGACGCCTGCGCCGCACCCGCGTGGTACCAGCGTGGCGGTGCGTGATTTGTTCTTCAACACGCCGGCCAGACGCAAGTTTCTGCGCACCGAGAAGACCGAGTTCGCCCATGTGGAAGAGGCGTTCCGCCGCCAGGCCTTGTCGCGTTACGATATTGGCTGGGTGCTGCGCCATAATCAGAAAGTGGTGCATCAACTGCCGCCCGGGGATACCGCCGCCGCGCGAGAGCGGCGCATCGCTTCGCTGCTGGGCAAGAACTTCATCGAGCATGCCCGCTATATCGAGCGGGAAGCCGGTGGGCTAAGACTCAGTGGCTGGGTGGGCCTGCCGACGCACTCGCGCTCCCAGGCGGACCAGCAGTACTTCTTCGTCAATGGGCGCGTCGTGCGCGACCGGCTGGTGGCCCACGCGGTGCGTCAGGCCTACCGAGACGTGCTCTACAACGGTCGGCATCCGGTCTTCGTGCTCTACCTGGAGCTGGACCCGGACGTGGTGGACGTCAACGTTCACCCCACCAAGCATGAAGTGCGCTTTCGCGATGGGCGCATGGTGCACGATTTTCTCTACTCCAGCCTGCATCACTGCCTGGCAGTGTCTCGGCCCAGTGAAGGTGCCGAGCCCGAGGTTGACCAAGCCCCGCAAGCCGAGTCGATTACGTCTGATGCCGAGCCGCCTGCGGCCCCGGCGCCACGCTGGCAGCAGCAGGGCATGGCGTTAGCGGAGAGTGAGGGTCGCCACCCAGGAGCCGAGCGGGTGCGGCGGTTCATGCAGGGCTACCAGGCGCTTCACCCCGACCATGAAGAGACGCTACTGACGCCTCAGCCCAGCCCGCCATCGGCCACGATGCCTGAAGCCCATCAGGTGCGCGAGGCGCCGCCCGTCATGCCCCAGGAGGATGCCACGGCCGCGCCGCCGCTCGGGTTCGCGCTGGGTCAGCTGCATGGTGTTTATATTCTGGCTCAGAACGCCCAGGGGCTGGTGCTGGTGGATATGCATGCGGCCCATGAGCGCATCGTCTATGAGCGCATGAAGCAGCAGTGGTCTGCCGCGCAGGGGATCGATGCTCAGCCGCTGCTGGTGCCGGTGTCGCTGGCCGCCAGCCGCAGCGAAGTGGCGACGGCCGAAAGCGAGCGCGAGGCCATTGCTCAGCTAGGTATCGAGCTGGACGTGGCAGGGCCGGAAACGCTGCTTGTTCGCCAGTTGCCAGCCCTGCTGGCCCAGGCAGACCCCGAGGCACTGGTGCGTGAAATGCTGGAGGAGCTGTCGCGCTTTGGCCGCACTCATCAGGTAGAGGCGCGCATTCACGAGCTGCTCTCCACCATGGCTTGCCATGGCAGCGTGCGCGCCAATCGCCGCCTGACTCTGGATGAAATGAATGCGCTGCTGCGCGACATGGAGCGCACCGAGCGTAGCGACCAGTGTAACCATGGTCGCCCCACCTGGACGCAAATGAACATGAAGGCGCTCGATCGTCTGTTCTTGCGTGGCCAGTAGCCTTGAGACACCCCCTATGAACCTATTCCGTGAAGCAGGCCAGACCGATGGTTGACCAGCGCCCTTTGGCGATTTTCTTGATGGGGCCTACCGCAGCAGGCAAGACCGATGCGGCCATTGCGCTGCACGAAACCCTGGGGCACGAACTGATCAGCGTCGATTCTGCCATGGTGTACCGTGGCATGGATGTCGGCAGCGCCAAACCGAGTGCTGCGGAGCTGGCCCGCGCGCCCCATCGGCTGATCGACCTGCGGGACCCGGCAGACCCCTATTCCGCCGCTGATTTTCGTGAAGATGCGCTGCGCGAGATGCGGCAAATCAGCGCGGCAGGCAAAGTCCCCCTGTTGGTGGGCGGTACCATGCTCTACTTCAAACGCCTGGTGGAAGGGGTGGCCAATCTGCCCGCCGCAGACCCACTCATTCGTGAGCGGCTGGCGGCCATGCAGGCAGAGCAAGGGCTGGCAGCGCTGCATCGCGAACTGGCCAGCGTGGATCCGGTCTCGGCGGCGCGCATTCATCCCAACGACCCGCAGCGGCTAATGCGTGCTCTGGAAGTGTTCCATGCCAGCGGCAGGCCCATGAGCGAGCTGTGGGCTGAACAGGAAACGGAAACCTTTCCCTGGCGGGTGCTGTCGATAGCCTTGTCGCCGCTCGATCGCTCGGTATTGCACCGGCGTATTGCCCAGCGATTTGACGCCATGCTGGATGAGGGCTTGATTGATGAGGTCGCCGCCCTCAAAAAGCGTAAAGATATTCATGCGGGCTTGCCCTCGATGAAAAGTGTTGGCTACCGTCAAGTATGGGAATATCTGGATGGTGAGTATGACCGGGACGAGCTGGTGTCCCGGGGAGTGATCGCTACACGTCAACTGGCCAAGCGGCAGCTGACGTGGCTGCGTAGCTGGCCAGCACTGCGCTGGATAGATACGCAGCAGCCGGATGCGCTGGATAAGCTGCTGAAATTCGTGCGTGAAAGCGGTGCTTAGCGTAAGATAGTGATTTCGTAACAAGTGTTTTAGAGTGAGTGTTAGAGTGGCCTCTGGCTCTCGAATCGACACTAGGCCTTTCGGGCAACAAGATTGCGGCGCAGCACCAGTAGGGCGCGCCATTTGATAACCAACCCCAACGACAGTTTAGGGAGAGCAACATGTCCAAAGGGCAGTCCCTTCAAGACCCGTACCTGAATATTTTGCGCAAGGAGCGCATTCCGGTCTCTATTTTCCTGGTAAACGGCATTAAGCTGCAGGGCCAGATTGAATCGTTTGACCAGTTTGTCATCTTGTTGCGCAATACCGTCAGTCAGATGGTTTATAAACACGCCATTTCCACCGTCGTGCCCTCGCGCAATGTGCGCCTGCCAGCACAGGATCCCTCAGCGGCAGACGCTGACATCTGAGACGGCTGGATGGCAAGAGAGTCCATGAGGTATTGATTGTTTTTTGAACGCCCTGAAGCCGGTGAAACGGCAGTCCTTGTTCACGTAGATTTTTATGATGAACAGGCACGAGAAGACCCGGGTGAGTTCCTGGAACTTGTGCGCTCTGCCGGTGCAGAGCCCGCGACATTGCTCACAGCCAGCCGCCAGCGACCCGATTCCCGAACCTTCATCGGAACCGGGAAGCTGGAGGAGCTGCGGGCAATGCTCGCAGCCCATGAAGCAGAACTGGTGATCTTCAACCACAGTTTAAGCCCTTCCCAGCAGCGTAATCTTGAGAAGGAACTCAAGTGCCGTGTGTTGGATCGCACTGGGCTGATTCTCGATATTTTTGCTCAGCGGGCACGAACCCATGAGGGCAAGCTGCAAGTCGAGCTTGCCCAGCTAGAATACATGTCCACCCGCCTGATACGCGGATGGACCCACCTTGAGCGTCAAAAAGGTGGCATTGGCTTGCGCGGTCCTGGCGAAACACAGCTGGAGACCGACCGGCGTTTGCTGCGTGGCCGCATCAAGTCCATCCACAAGCGTTTGGACAAGGTGCGCAGCCAGCGTGAGCAGAATCGCCGCGCCCGAGCCAGGGCCGAAATCCATAGCGTGTCGCTGGTGGGGTACACCAACGCGGGTAAATCGACGCTATTCAACGCGCTGACCAGCGCAGAGGTGTATGCCGCCGACCAGCTGTTCGCGACGCTGGATCCGACGCTGAGACGGCTGGAGATAGAGGATGTCGGTCCTGTGGTGCTGGCCGATACCGTAGGCTTCATTCGCCATCTTCCCCACAAGCTGGTGGAGGCGTTTCAGGCGACTCTGCAAGAGGCTTCCGAAGCCACGCTGCTGGTCCACGTGATCGATGCCGCTGACCCGGACCGCGAACTGAACGTGGCGCAGGTGGACGAAGTGCTCAAGGAGATCGGCGCTGACGGCGTGCCGGTGCTCAAGGTCATGAACAAGATCGACAAGCTGGATAGCGCGCCGCGCATCGAGTACGACGGTCACGGCGTGCCGAGCGCGGTATGGCTATCTGCTCAGCAGGGGCAGGGTCTGGAGCTGCTGCACGAGGCGCTGTCAGAGCGTCTGGCCAATGACGTGATCGGCTTCTCGTTGACCCTGGCGCCAGAGCAGGGCAGGCTGCGCGCTGGTCTACACGAGCTGAATGCCGTACGCGAAGAGAGTTTCGACGAGCAGGGGCGTTCCGTACTGGACGTGCGCCTGCCGCGGCGTGATTTCAATCAGCTGATGGCCCAGCTGGGCGAGCGCGCCAATACCTATTTACCAGAAGCATTACGCGAATCTGACGAATGGTAGCCCTTCAAGTGCCGACTCCCTTGCTGCCCATGGTGCAGTATTGTGGAAGTGTGGTACAAGATTGATATAGCAATAATATCAAAAGCACTCGGCCTTGCCTGAGCGTAAGGTACGGTGCAGGTGAACACCTTAGTGGAGACGAAGTATGGCCTGGAATGAGCCCGGTGGTGGCAACCAGCACGACCCCTGGAGCAGCGGGGGGCGTCGTGGCAACAATAACGGCGGTGACCGTGGTGGTAATAACGGCGGCAACAACGGCGGAGGCAATGGTGGGAACGGTGGTAACAACCAGGGGCCTCCCGACCTTGATGAAGCGCTCAAGAAGTTTCAAGACAAGCTGAACGGCATGCTGGGCGGCGGCAAGAAGAGCGGTGGCGGTAGCGGCGGCAACAAGGGCGGCGGCAAGCCGCGCAACTCGTTTGCACTGCCCGGCTTGCTGCTGATCGTGGCGCTGGCCATTTGGGGTGCGTCCGGTTTCTATCTGGTCGATCAGTCCGAGCGTGGCGTCGTGCTGCGTTTTGGTGAGTTCCAGGGCATTGTTAGTCCCGGTCTGCAGTGGAATCCGCCGCTGATCGACGATGTGCGTATGGTGAACGTCACCCGCGTTCGCTCCGTTGCACAGACCCAGTCGATGCTGACTCGCGATGAAAACATCGTCGAAGTCGAAATCTCTGCCCAGTATCAGGTGGCCAATCCGCGTGATTTCGTACTGAATGTGCGCGATCCGGCACTCTCCATCGAGAATGCGCTGGACTCGGCTCTGCGTCACGTGGTGGGCGGCACCGACATGATCGACATCCTGACCTCGGGTCGTGAAATTCTCGGTAGCTCTGTGGCCAGCCGCCTGCAGACCTATCTGGATGCCTATGGTGCCGGTATTCGTCTGCAGACCATCAACATCGAGTCCACCTCGGCGCCCGCGCCAGTGATCGATGCTTTCGATGACGTTATCCGTGCCCGCGAAGATCGCCAGCGGACCATCAACGAAGGTATGGCTTATGCCAACGCGATCATCCCGGCTGCACAAGGTCAGGCTCAGCGCGTGGTAGAGCAGGGGCAGGGTTACCGTGAATCGGTCGTTGCCGAAGCACAGGGTCAGGCCAACCGCTTCAATGCGCTGTTGACCGAATACCAGAACTCACCGGAAGTGATGCGCGAGCGTATGTACCTGGATGCCATCGAAGAAGTCTTTGGGAACACGCCCAAGGTGCTGCTGGATATCAGCGACAATGCGCCCTTGATGTACCTGCCGCTGGATCAGATGCGCAGTGGAAGCAGCAGCGGTTCGAGCAGCTCCAGCAGCAGCGACAGCAGCAGTAACAGCAGTGACGCCATCGACCCGCGCGTGCTCGATTCGCTGCGTACCAGTCAGGGTGGCGCTTCGTCATCATCCAGTAGTTCGTCCATTCGCAGGGAGGGTCGCTAAATGATTAATAACCGTTCCCTGCTGATCGTGGGTGGTCTGGCCGCAGTTGCCTGGCTGGCCAGCAACAGCCTGTACGTGGTGGATGAGACCGAGCGTGCCGTCAAGCTGCGCTTTGGTGAAGTCATCGAAGAGAACATTCAGCCCGGGCTTCACGTCAAGATTCCGATTGCCCAGACCGTGCGCAAGTTCGACGTGCGTCTGTTGACCCTCGATACCGATACCAGCCGTTATCTGACCCTCGAGCAGAAAGCGGTCATCGTCGACTCCTACGTCAAGTGGCAGGTGGTCAACCCCACCCGTTACTACGAGGCCACTGCGGGTGACGAGATGATGGCGGTGCGCCTGATTCAGCCCCGTGTCGACGAAAGCCTGCGTAATGAGTTCGGTCGTCTCAATCTTCAGGAAATCATTGCCGAACGCCGTGATGACCTGATGACCGGACCCACCGGCGAACTCGACGAGCTGATGCGTGAAGAGTTGGGCGTGGCGATTCGTGATATTCGTATCAAGCGGATCGACCTGCCGGAAGACGTATCCGCTGCCGTCTTCGAGCGGATGCGCTCAGAACGTGAGCGTGAAGCGCGCGAGTGGCGTGCCCAGGGTCAGGAAGAGGCCGAGCGTATTCGCGCCAACGCCGACCGTCGTCGTCAGGTCTTGCTGGCGCAAGCCAACGAGCGTTCCGAGACCCTGCGTGGTGAAGGGGATGCCGAAGCCGCCGCGATCTTCTCCCAGGCTTACAGCCAGGATCAGGAATTCTTCGCCTTCTGGCGTAGCCTGAACGCCTATCGCCAGAGCTTTTCCGGCGACGGCAACCTGCTGGTACTGGAGCCAGACAGCGACTTCTTCCGCTACCTGCGCAGCGCCATGCCGGCCAGCGACGAGTAAGCGAAGGATGCTGGTTTCCCGCTGGGCGATGCGCCCGGCGGGGTTCAACTGGGCTCCAAACGTGGTAGACTTTATCAACCGGGCGTCGCCCGGTTTTTTTGTGGCCCCATGTTACGTGCGTTATCAGGCCGGGCAGGTCAAGATGCCCACCTGGTGCCGTCGGCCGGGCCTTCATCGTCTTGCAGGATTGTTCACATGACCATCGCTGACCGCTGGCTACTGCCCGACGGCATGGATGAGGTGCTGCCGCCTCAGGCAAGCCGCATGGAAGAGCTGCGCCGTGCGCTGCTCGATCTTTATCACGCCTGGGGCTATGACCAGGTAATGCCGCCACCGGTAGAATTTCTCGACTCGCTGCTGACCGGTACCGGTACCGACCTCGACCTCCAAACCTTCAAGCTGACCGACCAGCTGACGGGGCGCATGATGGGCGCCTCGGCAGACGTCACGCCCCAGGTAGCGCGAATGGATGCGCACTCGCTGAAGCGTCAGGGGCCGGTACGCCTGTGCTATTGCACCAACGTGCTGCGTGCCAAGGCCGACCAGCATCAAGGGGGGCGCAGCCCCGTGCAGGTGGGTGTCGAGCTGTTTGGCCATGCGGGGCTTGAAGCCGACAGCGAAATCATTCACCTGGCGCTTGCCAGCCTGCATGCCGCCGGTGCCAGTGAGATCCACTTGGCGCTGGGGCATATCGGTATTTATCGCAGCCTGGTCGAAGCCGCTGCGCTCAGCGAAGAGCAGGAGCGGGCGCTGTTCGAGGCGCTGGCGCTCAAATCGCCTGGGCAGTTGGCCGAGCAAGTGGCGGCCAGCGTCAAGGATCCGGTATTGGCGGATATGCTGATGGCGCTTGGCGAACTGCACGGTAATGCCGACGTGCTGAGCGAAGCGCGTGAGCGGTTTGCGGGCGCACCGGCGCCGGTCAACGCCGCGCTAGATCAGCTGGAAGCGCTGTACAAAGGGGTGTTGGCGCGTTTCGACGTGGCCCTGTACTTCGACCTGGCCGAGCTGCGTGGCTATCAGTATCACACCGGCATGATGTTTGCGGCCTATGTTCCCGGTTATGGTTACGCATTGGCCAAAGGGGGGCGCTATGATGATACCGGGCGTGCCTTTGGGCGTGCCCGCCCGGCGACGGGCTTTTCGATGGATCTGAAACAGCTGGCCTCCCTGGCGCCAGCGTCTCCTGACCGCAAAGCGGTGTGGGCGCCAGCCCAGGAGGATGAGTCGCTCAATGCTGCCATCGTGGCACTGCGCGAGCAGGGTGAACGCGTAATTCAAGCGCTGCCTGGGCAGCGTACTGGGCCGGCGGAACACAACTGTGACCGCCGTCTTGAGTTTATCGACGGCCGTTGGCAGACAGCGGCCCTGACACAAGAGACGAGTGCATAATGGGTAAGAATGTCGTAGTCCTAGGGACTCAGTGGGGCGATGAAGGCAAAGGCAAGATCGTCGATCTGTTGACCGAATCCGCCTCTGCCGTGGTTCGTTTTCAAGGTGGCCACAATGCTGGCCATACGCTGGTCATCGATGGTGAGAAAACCGTTCTTCACCTGATTCCGTCCGGCGTGCTGCGTCCGGGCAAGACCTGCGTCATCGGCAATGGCGTCGTGCTCTCTCCGGAAGCCTTGATCAAGGAGATTCGCGAGCTGGAAGCCAAGGGCGTGCCGGTGCGTGAGCGTCTGCGCCTGTCGCCAGCCTGCCCGCTGATCCTGCCGTACCACGTGCGCCTGGATCAGGCGCGTGAAAAGGCCCGCGGCGTGGCCAAGATCGGCACTACCGGTCGTGGCATCGGCCCGGCTTATGAAGACAAGGTCGCCCGTCGTGGCCTGCGCCTGGGCGATATGCTGCATCGCGAGCGTTTTGCCTCCAAGCTGGGCGAAGTCCTCGATTACCACAACTTCGTCCTGGTGAATTACCACGGCGAACCGGCGGTGGATTTCCAGGAAGTGCTCGACAGCGCCATGCAGATGGCCGAAGAGCTGCGCCCCATGGTCAGCGATACCGTCAGCATGGTCCACGACCTGCGCAAGGCCGGTGAGAACATTCTGTTCGAAGGGGCTCAAGGCTCGCTGCTGGATATCGACCACGGTACCTACCCCTACGTGACCAGCTCCAACACCACGGCCGGTGGTACCGCCACCGGCTCTGGCGTGGGTCCGCTGTACCTGGATTACGTGCTGGGTATCACCAAGGCGTACACCACGCGTGTAGGCTCTGGCCCGTTCCCCACTGAGCTGTTCGACGACCACGGCCGCCACCTGGCCGAGCGCGGCCATGAGTTCGGCGCTACCACCGGGCGTCCGCGTCGCTGTGGCTGGTTCGACGCCGTGGCCCTGCGCCACGCCGTGCAGATCAACTCGGTCTCGGGTATCTGCTTGACCAAGCTGGACGTGCTCGATGGCCTGGAGAACATTCGCGTCTGTGTCGGCTATCGCAGCAAGGACGGTGAAGTGCTCGACAATCCGGTGGACTCAGAGGGCTACGAAGCCGTCGAGCCGGTCTATCACGACCTGCCGGGTTGGAAAGAGTCGACCCTGGGCGCCAAGAAGGTCGAAGATCTTCCCGCCAACGCCCGTGCCTACATCAGCTACCTGGAAGAGCAGGTAGGCACCAGCATCGATATCATCTCTACCGGCCCTGACCGCGTGGAAACCATCGTGCTGCGCAATCCCTTCGACAGCTAATACCTGCCGATGCCAGCCAAACGGGGCGACGGTGACGTCGCCCCGTTTTGTTTGCAGCCCTGGCGCACGCTCAAAAGTCGATGCCGCGCCGCGCCTGCAGGCCGTTATTGAAGGCGTGACGCACCTCCTGCATTTCCGTCACCGTGTCGGCCATGGCCACAAGCTCGCGATGGGCGTTGCGCCCCGTGATGATGACGGTTTGCTCTCTCGGTCGATTGGCCAAGGCCTGTTTGACCGTGGCGATGTCGAGATAGCCGAACTTGAGCATGTAGGTGATTTCATCGAGCACCACCAGGTAGGTGTCGGGGTCGCTCATCATGGCCTCGGCCTGCTGCCATACGGCCTGGCAGGCGGCG
Source organism: Vreelandella hamiltonii (assembly GCF_014651795.1). Lineage (NCBI taxonomy): Bacteria > Pseudomonadati > Pseudomonadota > Gammaproteobacteria > Oceanospirillales > Halomonadaceae > Vreelandella > Vreelandella hamiltonii. The sequence continues at coordinate 147,648 of NZ_BMXO01000003.1, forward strand.
GTGTCGGCCTCGCGGTTTTGGGTATCCCAGGTGAAGCCGGTGGCCATGATGGCAACGCTCAAGTGCGGGTCTTCTTCCAGGCGATTGCGCTCGCCACACTCCCATAGCCCCTTGATGAACTGCACGACGCCGACTTTATAGCCGTAGCCCAGCGCCCGGGTCACGGTGCCCCAGGCAGCCGTGGTCTTGCCTTTGCCGTTGCCCGTATTGACCAGCAGCAGGCCACGCTGCTCGGTGGCCTTGGCGACTTTCTCGTCCACACGGGCCTTGAGTTTTTCCATGGCCGCCTTGTGGCGCGTCTCGCGATCGCTCATCGAATCTCCTCGTGATGGGGTGTCGTGCCCTGTCGAATTTACGCTGAGTAAAAACTTCGGGTAACAGAATTGGCCGCTGAGTGCCTTGCTGCTCTAGAATAGGAGGCTATGTCTCGATAGGAAACAGGTCATGCCATCTTTTGATATTGTGTCAGAGTTCGATCAACACGAAGCCGCCAATGCGGTGGATCAGGCGAACCGCGAAGTGCAGTCGCGCTTTGATTTTAAAGGCGTGGATGCCAGTTTTGCGCTGGAAGGCGACAAGGTACAGCTGGAAGCCGAAGTCGACTTCCAGCTCAAGCAGATGCTCGATGTGATGCGCAGTCGGCTGATCGCACGGGGTATCGATGCGCGCTGCATGGACGTCAAGGAGCCGGTGCTTTCCGGAGTGAAAGCTCGTCAGGAAGTAGTGCTCAAGCAGGGGCTCGACCAGGCCGAAGCCAAGGACGTCGTCAAGCGTATCAAGGCCAGCAAGCTCAAGGTGCAGGCCCAGATTCAGGGTGAAAAGGTGCGCGTGACGGGCAAGAAGCGCGACGACCTGCAAAGCGTAATGGCCCTGCTGCGAGGCGAAGAGGGGCCCGACCTGCCGCTTCAGTTCGATAATTTCCGCGACTGATCACAACCGCATAGCCGCGTCGTGCAGCCGAAGGCTGCCATGGCGCGTTCACTTTATTGCCCACAGGAGTCACGAATCATGTCTGATCCGCAGCCGGTCTATTTAAGCGACTACCAGCCGCCCGACTATCAGGTCACCCATACCGAGCTGACGTTTGATCTTGACCCCACCGCGACCCGTGTCAAGGCACGTTTGACCATTGAGCGCCATGCCCAGGCCGCGCCGCAGGCGCCGCTAGTGCTCAATGGCGAGCATTTGACCCTGCGCTCGCTTGAACTCGACGGTCGCTCGCTGGCAGAGAGCGATTACCAGTTGAGCGATACCCAGCTCACCATTGGTGAGGTGCCCGAAGCGTTCGTGCTGGAGAGTGAGGTCGAGATTTCACCCAGCACCAACACCGCTCTGGAAGGGCTCTATCAATCCAACGGCATGTACTGTACCCAGTGCGAGGCTGAGGGGTTTCGGCGTATCACCTTTTATCCTGACCGCCCCGACGTCATGGCCACTTACAGAGTCACGGTGGTGGGCGATGCCGAAAGCGAGCCAGTGCTGCTGGCCAACGGCAACCCCGTCGAGCGTGGCGAGCTGCCTGGCGGGCGTCACTTCGTCACTTGGGAAGATCCGCATCCCAAACCCTGCTACCTGTTTGCCATGGTGGCGGGCAATCTGCACAAGGTCGAGGATCACTTCACGACCCTGAGCGGTCGTCGCGTGACCCTTCAGCTGTGGGTGGAGCAGGAAAACCTGAACAAGACCGATCACGCCATGGCATCGCTGAAGCGCTCCATGGCCTGGGATGAGCAGACCTACGGGCGTGAGTATGACCTGGACCTGTTCATGATCGTGGCGGTGAACGATTTCAACATGGGGGCCATGGAGAACAAAGGGCTGAACATCTTCAATTCGGCAGCCGTGTTGACCCACCCGGATACGGCTACCGACGCGGCTTTCCAGAACGTGGAAGGCATCGTGGCCCACGAATACTTCCACAACTGGTCGGGTAACCGGGTCACTTGTCGGGACTGGTTTCAGCTGTCGCTGAAAGAGGGCTTCACGGTCTTCCGGGACCAGTGCTTTTCGGCGGACGTCAACTCGGCGCCGGTCAAGCGTATTCAGGACGTGTCGTTTTTCCGTACGGCGCAGTTTGCTGAAGATGCAGGCCCCACGGCTCACCCCGTACGCCCAGACCACTATATCGAAATCACCAATTTCTACACCCTGACCATTTACGAAAAGGGTGCTGAGATCGTGCGGATGCTGCGCAATCTGCTGGGCTGGGAGGCGTTCCGTCGCGGTGCCGACCTTTACTTCGAGCGCTTCGACGGTCAGGCCGTGACCATCGAAGACTTCGTCGGCTGCATGGCCGAGGTCTCGGGGCTGGATCTGGAGCAGTTCATGCGCTGGTACGCCCAGGCAGGCACCCCCGAGATAGACGCCAACGGCGAATACGACTATGCCAATGCCGTGTACCGCCTGACGCTGCGCCAGCGTACCCCGGCGACGCCCGGCCAGCCGGTGAAGCAGCCGCTGCACATCCCCGTGCGTATGGGGTTGGTCGGCACCAAGTCGGGCCATGACCTGACCCTGACGCTGAACGGCGAGTCGCTGGGCAAGGATGCCGTGGTGCACTTGACCGACGATGAGCAGACGTTTGTGTTCACCGACGTTCCTGAAGCGCCAGTACCCTCGCTGCTGCGCGATTTCTCGGCCCCGGTGAAGCTGCACTTCCCCTATTCACGGGAAGAGCTGGCATTTTTGCTGACCCACGACAGCGATGGCTTCAATCGCTGGGATGCCGGTCAGCGGCTGGCCATGCTGGCGCTGGACGATCTGATCGCCGCTCATCGCAATGGGGTCGAAAAAGTCATGGACGGTCGCGTGGTGGAGGCCTTCAGAACCCTGTTGACGGGCCCCATGCAGGACAAGGCCGTGCTGGCCGAGATGCTCACGCTGCCCTCCGAGGCCTACATTGCCGAGCTGCAGCCGATCGTCGATGTGGATGCCATCCATGCGGCGCGAGAATTCGTTCGCCAGTCGTTGGCGCTGGCCCTACGCGAGGAGTTCCTGGCGGTCTACCAGGATAATCTCAGTGATGCGGCCTATGCACCTTCGGCTGAACAAATTGCCCAGCGCAGCCTCAAAAACGTGGCGCTCTCCTATCTGATGTCGATCGAGGATGACGAAGCCGTGGCGCTGTGCGAAGCGCAGTTCACGGCGGGACACAACATGACCGATGTTCGGCACGCCCTGACGCTGCTGGCGCACAGCGACCGTGACGACCTGGCGGCACCTGCCCTGAAAACGTTTGGCGAAAAGTGGGCCCACGACCCGCTGGTCATGGACCAGTGGTTTACCATCCAGGTTACACGGCCTCAGGCGGATGTGTTGGAGCGGGTACGCTACTTGATGCAGCACCCGGCCTTCTCGATCAAGAACCCCAACAAGGTGCGTGCGCTGGTGGGGGCATTTGCTCAGAACCGGGTGAACTTCCATCGCCTGGACGGGCAGGGCTATGTTTTACTGGCCGATGTGGTGATCGAGTTGAATCGACTCAACCCGGAAATTGCTGCACGGCTGATCACGCCGTTGACCCGCTGGCAGCGCTTTGACGAGGCTCGCCAGGAGCTGATGCGCCAGGAGCTGATGCGCATTCGCCAGGAGCCGCTTTCGGCGAACGTCTACGAGGTGGTCGAAAAAGCATTGGCTTAAGATCGTTCTTGCGGTTTAACCAGGGAAAGGAAACGCGCCAGTGACAGATCCGAACAAGCACTATCTACTGATCATCAACGGAAAATCAGCGGGCGACCCTGAGCTGCGCGAGGCGGTAGCCGCCCAGCGCAAGGCAGGCGTTGCCATCACGGTACGTGCCACCTGGGAAGGGGGCGATGCCGCCGACTTTGCGGCCGACGCAGAGGCTTTGGGGGCGACCCACGTGGTGGCCTGTGGCGGTGATGGCACGGTCAACGAGGTGGTCAATGGATTGATGCGCCTACCCCATGACCACCGCCCCCCGCTGGGTATCGTGCCGTTGGGTAGTGCCAATGATTTCGCCACGTCGGTAGGGCTGCCTCTGGAGCCCGGACCTGCGCTGCAAGCGGCTATCTCGCTCGCAGCGGCGCCCATCGACGTGATTCGCATGACGGCGGAAGCCAACGGCGAGCAGTCGGTCAGCTACTACGTCAACATGACCACCGGTGGCTTTGGGGCCGAAATTACCTCTTCGACCCCGAAAACCCTCAAACGCATGTTGGGCGGGGGTGCCTACTCGCTGATGGGCGCGCTCAAGGCGTGGCGGCACCGCAGTTATCGCGGCACGCTGCATTGGGCCGACAGCGAACAGGTCGCTTCGCTGCTGCTGCTGGCGCTGGGCAACGGGCGTCAATCGGGGGGCGGTCAGGTGCTGGCACCCAGGGCCCGGTTGGATGATGGGCGTCTGGATGTCCTGCTGGTCAAGGATTTCCGTTCGGTGCTGGAACTGCCTGCCTTGTTAGGAGAGCTGCAGCATTTTCCGCCGGACGGCCGCTACGTGCGCTACTTCACGGCCAGCCAATTGACCGTGACCACCAGGCCGGACGATGACCCCTGGCCGCTGACCCTGGACGGCGAAGCAAAGCGCTACGAGCGCTTTACGGCCGAAGTGGTGCCGCTGGCGCTCAAGGTGCTGCTACCCGAAGGGTGTGCGCTGTTGTCGGCCAATGAACGCCACTAGCCTGTCATAATTGAGTCATTGAATACGATGTTTTAAGGAGCTACACGCAATGGTGAATCGACTCTGGATGCCTGTGTTGGCCAGCATGGCGCTGTTACTCAGTGCCTGTGGCGACAGCCAGGAAGAAGCCAACGTTTCCCCGGAAGAGACCCCTGCCACGCTGACTGAGGAGGAGGGGGCTGCCACCACGGAGGCGGCGCAGGACGACGGGGAGGACGAGGTGCCGGACCCGCAGGAGGTCGAGGACGATATTGAAGCGCGTCAGGCCGCGGAGCAGTTGGAAGCCGCCGAAGCGATGCGCGAGGGCGATGAGCAAGAACCCGGCGTGCCGGAAGCCAGCGAGCTGCAGGCCGGTGAAGAGACGCTGGGGGCCGACCCCGACGACGCTCTGGATGAAGCCAGTGCCATGCCGGGGGAAACCACGCGTTCTGACGTAGACGACATGATCGCCGAAACCGAGCGCCGCTTCGAAGAGGCCCAGCGCCAGCTCGAAGAGCAGTTTCAGGAGGTGGAGCAGCAGCGTCCCGAGCTGGAGCCCATGGAGAGCGAGACCTCATCGAGCGACTGGGAAACGGACAGCGCCATTACGGAGGGAGCGCCGCTGGACGATGGTCTGGAAGTGACCGACGTGGATGCCCTGATCGAAGATACCGAGCGCCGTTTTGAAGAAGCCCAGCGCCGCCTGGAAGAGCAGTTCGAAGAGCTGGAGCGGGAACGGCTGGAGACATCAGGCGCTGGCAACGATACCACGTCGCCCTGATACTACCTCTGATCAAGCTGGCTTCATGGCAGCGCATAAAAGAAGGCCCGCCGGAGCGGGCCTTCTACATTGGCCTGGGTTATACCGGGCGAATGTTGGACGCCTGAAGGCCTTTCTTACCCTGAGTCACTTCGAAGCTGACCTTTTGACCATCCTGCAAGGTCTTGAAGCCTTCAGCCTGAATTTCGGAGAAGTGGGCAAAGAGATCGTCACCGCCGTCATCGGGAGAGATGAAGCCGTAACCTTTCGTATCGTTGAACCACTTGACAGTACCAGTTGCCATCATTCATATCCTTAACGTGCTTGATGATTAGGCGGACATTCACGGTGTTTGCCCGCCAAATTCACTTTAGAAGCAAATAGCCGGGTCGTCCAGTGGCCCCGAAGCCCTTCCCGATAACGCCTTTTCGCGAGCCTGATACGCATGCCTTTTACCTTGATCGACGCGCAGTTCATCCCGTTTCTGGTGGCCATTACGCTGCTCTCTATCAGCCCTGGGGTGGACACCCTGCTGGTGATTCGCAATACGGCACGCGGTGGCCTGCGCGACGGTATTGCCACCAGCGTGGCCATCTGCTGCGGCCTCTTCGTGCACGCAACGGTGTCGGCGCTGGGCATTTCGCTGATTCTTCTGCAATCGGCTTGGGCATTCAATGCGCTCAAGCTGGCCGGGGCGGCCTATCTGATCTGGCTGGGGGTTTCCAGTTTGATGGCCGCCCGTAGAGGAACGCCGCTGCCCGTCAAAGGCGTCATGCAGAACGCTGCGCCTGTCCCGCTCTGGCAGCCCATCAAGGAAGGGTTGCTGTCGAACGTGCTGAACCCCAAGACCGTGGTGTTTTACATGGCCTTTCTGCCGCAGTTCATCGCGCCCACCGACCCCGCCCTGCTGAAGTCGCTGTGGCTGGCAAGCATTCACTTCGTGATTGCCAATGTGTGGCAGATCAGCGTGGTATTGATGGTCGGGGGCGCCAGCAAATGGCTGGCCAGCGCGCGCTTTGCACAAACCCTGAATGCGGCCACGGGGGCGGTGCTGGTCATGTTCGGGCTGCGGCTGGCGCTGGAGCAGCGCCCGGTGTGACCGGGCGCGGGAGGGGGCGGAGACAGGCTTAGCGTTGAACCAGCGCGCGGTCGTAGCGAACGCTCTGCTCGCTGTCGTTCAATAGCGAGACGCCTTCGCTGCTACCGCCGTTGGCCAGGCTCTCGAAGATGACCCGATAGCTCAGCACGGCCTGCACGTAATCGCGGGTTTCGCGGAAGGGGATGCTCTCCACGAACAGGTCGAACGACTCCATGCTGTTACTGCCCAGCCACTGGTCTACGCGACCAGGGCCGGCATTGTAAGCTGCCGTCGCGGCAAGGCGGTTGCCACGGTAACGGTCGAGCTTGTCACGCAGGTAGGTGCTGCCCAGGCGAATGTTCAGTTCGGGGTCGAGTACGCCGTAAGGCCCGGGGTCGCTGAGTCCCAATTGGCGACTGACCTGCGTGGCGGTGCCGGGCATCAGCTGCATCAGGCCGCGCGCGCCAGCCGGTGACAGCGCCACGGGGTTGTAGGCGCTCTCCCGACGGGTGATCGCCATCAGCAGGAAGGGGTCTACGCCGGTCATGCGGCCCCAATGCAGAAAGCTGTCCCGGTAGGCGGGTGGGAAGCGCCACTCCAGGGCATCCCACATCTCACCGGCAATCGTGGTTTGTACCAGCCGGGCATGCCACTGCTGCTGGGCAGCGTAGTCGGCGAGGGCGCGAGCCTGGTAAGGCGACGCTTCGCGCACGGCATGCAGCCACTCGCTGTTGGCCAGGCCCTCTTCACCAATCCGCAGCAGCGCTTGCGTGCGCTGTACGGCGGGCAGTCGCGCGATATCCTCACGGGTGGCTTCGTCGAAGTGGTGGCGTTCGTGGTTGAGCCGGTACGGCTGGCCGATTTTCTCAGCGGCGGCAAAGCCATAGAAACTACGGTCCTGGGCAGCCTGCTGGTAGCGTGCCTGAGCGGCTTCCTGATTACCCAGCTGTTCGTTGGCGCGTCCCAGCCAGTACTGCCAGCGGCTGCTCTCCTGCTGGCTGGCGGGCATCTCTGCAATCCAGTGGATGACGTCGGTCCATTGGCGCTCCGCCAGGGCGCGGCGCACCCGAAGCTCCAGCACCCGCTCGCTCTGCAAGGAGGGCAGCACGCTGTCTACCCAGCTCAGTGTACCCGGCACGTCGCGCACCAGGGCGTAGAAGGCCAGCTCCTCCTCGATGACCTGCTGGTCGCTGGGCGCCAGCGTCAGGCGCGGGGCGATCTGTTGCCAGGCGGCAAAGGCGCGGGGTGTGTCTTCGCGGGTATAGCGCTGCATGGCCGCCTGATAGAACGCTGCCGTGGCGGCGCATTCAGGCCCCAGGCAAGTAGGGGCCGTGGTCAGGCTGCCGAGGCTTGTGTTGGCCCGCTCCGCCGTATCGATGGCCGTTTGCCACTGGCCGCTGAGCAACCCTCCCAGGTAAGTGCTCAAACGCTGCTCGCCTGCTTGCCAGGCCAGCATCTTGCGCTCCCAGATGGCGGTAGCATCGATGGTGCCATCCGCGCGCAGGCGGCTGAACAGGGCGTTGCAGGCGTCCGGCTGTGAGCTGCCCACACGCCACAGCGCCAGGCCTGCCGTGCGTGCCTGTTCGGGGGCGCGATCGAGGAGCGCCGTGTAGTAGTAGCACTGCCGTGCCGTCCCGGCAGGCTCGCCATCGGCAACGGCCAGCAGGTCGCTGAAACGGCCCGCATAGCCGTAGTTGGCAATGGCCTGGCCGCGCAGCCACTCGCCCAGGGGGGAGTCATTGTGCCGCTCGATGAATTGCAGTACCTGGCTGACAGAGACGTTGGGCAGCTGCTGGCGTAGCCGGTGATACTCCACATAGCCGCTGAGGATATGCCCGTCGATGGCGCTCTGGTCGATTTGCTGCCACTGCTGCTGACGGGCGGCGTTCAGCGCATCGCGCATGGCCTCGTCCGAGGCGGCCCAGGACGCAGATGGCAGGCCGATCAGTGCCGCGGCACACAGCGTGCGAAGGGTAGAACGAAATGGCGTTGCCTGCATGGCACTCCCTCTTTAACTGGCGGATATGACGGTCGAGTGGATGATGGCCACCGTCGCGTGGCAGCCGCGATCATGAACTATTTGGCCAAATGACGTTCTGACCATTGTACCCTGAGAGGATTCCCTGACGATGGCACGATTATCTAGCTGGTGGTTGTTTCGTCGCTTGAAAGGTCGGGCCTGGGCCATCAAGCGAGTGGCCCGTGCACTCACGCTTTTCATGCCCATGACCCGCGACGTACTACGAGGCAGCTTCAGGCCGGTGCCCTGGGCTGCCTTCGGTACCATGGCCTTGGCACTGGCCTATCTGGTCATGCCCTTTGATCTTATTCCTGATTTCCTGGTCATCATCGGCCTGGTCGACGATGTGCTGATCGTCGGTTGGCTGTTGAATCGTGTGGATCGCCACCTGGCCGAATATCGCGCCTGGAAGGCCGAGAACGAGGCAGCGTCGACGGCTGCCTGATCGGCGCAGCTGGTTGGCTAGCGCTTGAAATCCCATCACTTATCCCCATATTGCCTTCATCCTGTTCTACGCCTCTGCCTGGCTGGCAGAGGCGACACGCCACACGAAATAGATGAGGGCTAAGCGCATGACCACGGCGACCCACGAAGAAACTCTTGGCTTTCAAACCGAAGTCAAGCAGCTTCTGAACCTGATGATCCACTCCCTGTATTCCAACCGGGAGATATTCCTGCGTGAGCTGATTTCCAACGCAGCGGATGCCTGCGACAAGCTGCGCTATGCAGCCCTGGACAACGACGCCCTGTACGAAGGTGACAGCGAGCTGCGCATCGAAATCGAGCACGACCGTGATGCCAATACCATCACCTTGCGTGACAACGGTATCGGCATGAACCGCGAAGATGTCATCGCCAACCTGGGGACCATCGCGCGTTCAGGCACCGCCGAGTTTCTCAAGCAGCTTTCCGGTGAACAGCAGAAGGATGCCAAGCTGATCGGTCAGTTCGGTGTCGGTTTCTACTCTGGCTTCATTGTGGCAGACGAAGTCGCCGTACGCACTCGCAAGGCGGGTACCGCCACTTCGGAAGGCGTCGAGTGGCGCTCGCGGGGCGAAGGTGAGTTCACCGTGGCCGATATCGAGCGCGAGGTGCACGGCACCGAGATCACCCTGCACCTGAAAGAAGATGCCAAGGAGTTTGCCGACGACTACCGCCTGCAAAGCCTGGTGCGCAAGTACTCCGATCACATCGAGGTGCCGGTGCGCATGCCCAAGACCGAGTCCGCTCGTGACGACGAGGGTAACGAGATCGAAGGCAGTGAAGTCACCACCTGGGAAACCGTCAACGAAGCCACGGCGCTGTGGGCACGTCCCAAGAGCGACGTGTCGGACGACGAGTACAAGGCGTTCTACAAGCACGTGGCCCACGACTTCAGTGATCCGCTGACCTGGAGCCACAACAAGGTCGAGGGCAAGCTGGAGTACACCAGCCTGCTCTACGTGCCGGGCCGTGCACCGTTCGACATGTTCGACCGTGACGGTTCCCGGGGCGTCAAACTGTACGTTCAGCGGGTATTCATCATGGATGACGCCGAACAGTTCCTGCCGCTCTACCTGCGTTTCATCAAGGGCGTGCTGGACACCCGCGATTTGTCGCTGAACGTCTCTCGTGAGCTGCTGCAGCAGGATCCCAAGGTCGACAAGATCAAGGGCGCCTTGACCAAGCGTGCCCTGGACATGCTCAAGAAGCTTTCCAAGGATAGCGAGCAGTACCAGACGTTCTGGAACACCTTTGGCAGCGTGCTGAAAGAAGGGCCGGGTGAAGACTTCGCCAACCGCGAGAAAATCGCCGGTCTGCTGCGCTTTGCTTCCACGCATACCGACACGTCCGCCCAGGAGCATTCTCTGGCCGAATACGTCGAGCGCATGAAGGAAGGTCAGAAGAAGATCTATTACGTGGTGGCCGACAGCTTCAATGCCGCGAAGAACAGCCCTCACCTGGAGATCTTCCGCAAGAAAGGTATCGAGGTGCTGCTACTCTCCGATCGTATCGATGAGTGGCTGATGAGCCACCTGACCGAGTTCGACGGCAAGTCTTTCGCCGACGTGGCCAAAGGCGAGCTGGACCTGGGCGATGTCGAAGACGAAGCCGAGAAGCAGGCTCAAGAAGAGACCGCCAAGGCAAAAGAGGCGCTGGTCAAGCGCGTTCAGGAGGCGCTGGGCGAGCACGTGCAGTCGGTGAAGGTCACTCACCGTCTGACCGACTCGCCTGCCTGTGTGGTGCTGCCGGAGCATGAGATGGGCTATCAGATGCGGCGCATCATGGAGGCCGCGGGGCAGAAACTGCCCGACGTGAAGCCCATTCTCGAGCTCAACCCCGATCATCCGCTGGTGGCAAGACTCGAAGGCAGCGAAGGCGAGCTGTTTGCCCAGCTGGCGCATATTCTGCTCGATCAGGCGATCATCGCCGAAGGTGGCCACCTGGACGACCCGGCGGCTTACGTGAAGCGGCTGAACAGCGTGCTGACCGCGTGATGCCCATCCGTTGAGGGATGCGGCCCGCCTGGCCTGCCAGGCGGGCCGTTTGTTTTTCGGCCTGTTTTGAACGGCGCAGGCGGCCGTTGGTGATAAAGTAGGTGATCACTATGAATGCTAAACGATCAGGATATCCTCATGGCGGATGAGCAACAGATTAAGGTCGCCGTGCTGGGCGGGGGGAGTTTTGGTACCGCCCTGGCCAGCATTGCGGCAGACAACGGTGCCCAGGTGCGCCAGTGGATGCGTGACGAAGCGCTGGTGGCGCAGATCAATCAGGAGCACCGTAATGGCCGCTACCTGCCCGATTATCCGATCAACCCTGCCGTCGAGGCGTCCACTGACCTGGAAGCCGTCCTGGTGGGCGCGGAGCTGGTGCTGATCGCCATTCCCTCCAAGGCGTTTCGCAGCGTGGTGCAGGCGGCCAAACCGTGGCTGACCGCCCAGCAGATTCTCGTCAGTACCACCAAGGGGATCGAGCAGGAGAGTTTTCTGCTGATGAGCCAGGTGCTGGAGCAGGAGACCGGCTTTAGCCATATTGGCGTGATTGCGGGCCCTAATCTGGCCTCCGAGATTGCCGATAAACAGCTGACCGCGACCGTGATTGCCAGCGCCGACGCCCTGACGCGTACTCGGGTGCAGCAGGTGCTGGGGTGTCGCTATTTCCGCGTTTACGCCAGTAATGACCGGCACGGCGTCGAGCTGGGCGGGGCACTCAAGAATATCTATGCCATCGCCGCAGGCATGGCAGCGGCACTGGGCATGGGTGAAAACACCCGCAGCATGCTGATGACCCGTGCACTGGCGGAGATGAGCCGATTTGCCGTGGCCCAGGGGGCCAATCCGATGACGTTTCTGGGGTTGGCGGGAGTCGGTGACTTGATCGTGACCTGCTCCTCGAATCTGTCGCGTAACTATCGGGTGGGGTATGCGCTGGGCGAGGGGCGTGACCTGGAGGCTGCGGTAGAAGCGCTGGGGCAGGTCGCGGAAGGGGTCAATACCGTCAAGCTGGTGTGCGCCAAGGCTGAGGAGTTGGGCGTTTACATGCCGCTGGCGGAAGGGCTGAAGCGGGTGCTGTTCGATGGCGTGCCCGCCCAGGAAATGGCGCGCACGCTGATGCTGGGTGAGCAAAGCAGCGACGTCGAATTCATTCTGCCCCGTGAGGCCGTACAGCAGGCGCACCGGGAACAGACATCGCCCCCTCGGGTGGCGGTCAGCAAAGGAGATGTTCATGAGTGACCAGGGAAATCAGGCGCTGCGCCATGGCGGCGCGAGCCCTCTGCTGATCATGCGGCATGGTGAGGCCGTTCCTGGCTTTCCAGACCCGGTGCGTGCGCTGACTCGCCGCGGCGAACAGGAAGCGGGCGCCATGGCGCGCTGGCTGGCAGCGCGGGTCAGTGAGGGGGAGCTTGCCACCCCCGTGCTGTATGCCAGCCCGTATGTGCGTGCGCAGCAAACCGCTGAGCATATCCGTGATGCCTTGGGCATTCCCTTGAATACATTGACGTTCATCACGCCAGACGATTCCGCCAGCGACGTGGCCGAGTGGCTGATGGCACAACAGTCCCAAGGGCCCATCATGCTGGTCAGCCATATGCCGCTGGTGGGCGAGTTGGCAGGATTATTGGTCGAAGGTGCGCCGAGCCAGGGGCTGGGTTTCCCCACGGCGGCCATTGCCGAGCTGGAGGCCGATGTCTGGGCGGCAGGATGCGCTCAGCTGCAGCGCTTCACCCAGCCCAGCCAGCTGTAGCGGCTGGTTGTAGCGGCTGCCGAAGCAGCCGCTCATGTTGATGCGCTGGCAATGGGCGCGCGTTACAGCAGAGCGTCCAGCTTGGTCTTGAGCAGGTCGTTCACTTGTTGAGGATTGGCGGTGCCGCGAGAGGCCTTCATGACCTGGCCCACGAAGTAGCCTATCATCTTGCCGCGCTTCTCGGGCTCCGAATCGCGGTACTGGGCGACCTGGGCCGGGCTCTCGGCGATGACTTGATCGATCATGCCTTCGATGGCGCCAGTGTCGGTCACCTGCTTCAGCCCTTTGGCATCGATGATGGCGTCGGCGCTCTCCCCCTGGCCATTCCACAGTGCCTGGAAGACCTGCTTGGCAGCCTTGCCGTTGATGGTCCCATCGAGCACGCGGCGTACCACTTCGCCTAACTGCTGGGCCGAGACGGGGCTGTTCTGAATGCTCAGGTTTTCCCGGTTCAAGGCGCCGGACAGCTCGCCCTGAACCCAGTTGGCCGCCTGCTTGGCATCGCCACACACCCGGTGGACTTCCTCGAAGAACTCCGCCATTTCGCGGCTGGCCGAGAGTACGTTGGCATCGTAAGCCGATAGCCCCAGCGCGTCCTGGAAGCGAGCGCGCTTGTCGGCGGGCAGTTCCGGCAGCTGGCTGCGCAGATGCTCCAGGTAGGCTTCATCGAGAACCACGGGCAGCAGGTCAGGGCAGGGGAAGTAGCGGTAATCGTTGGCTTCTTCCTTGGTGCGCATGCTGCGGGTCTCATCGCGCTCCGGGTCGTACAGGCGGGTTTCCTGCACCACGCTGCCGCCATCTTCGATCAGCTCAATCTGACGCTCGACTTCGAAGGCGATGGCGCGTTCCACGAAGCGGAACGAGTTGACGTTCTTGATTTCCGCACGCGTGCCGAACGCTTCCTGCCCTTTGGGGCGCACCGAGACGTTGACATCACAGCGCATCGAGCCTTCGGCCATGTTGCCGTCGGAAATGCCCAGGTAGGTCACGATGGAGTGGATGGCCTTCAGATAGGCCGCCGCTTCCTTGGCGTTGCGCATGTCCGGTTCGGAGACGATCTCCAGCAGCGGGGTGCCTGCGCGGTTCAGGTCGATGCCGGTCATGCCGTGGAAGTCTTCATGCAGCGACTTGCCTGCATCTTCTTCCAGGTGGGCATGGTGGATGCGGATGCGCTTGGTGGTGTCGTCGTCCAGGGTGATTTCCACCTCGCCAGCGCCCACGATGGGGTGATACATCTGGCTAGTCTGGTAGCCCTTGGGCAAGTCAGGGTAGAAGTAGTTCTTGCGGTCGAAGACCGATACTTCCGGGATCTCGGCATGGACGGCCAGGCCGAACTGAACGGCCATGGCGACCGCCTGTTCGTTCAAGACGGGCAGTACGCCAGGTAGGCCCAGATCAACGGCGCAGGCCTGGGTGTTCGGCTCGGCGCCAAACGCCGTCGAGGCGCCGGAAAATATCTTGGAACGCGTTGCGAGCTGAACGTGGACCTCGAGCCCAATCACGGTTTCCCATTGCATCAGGCGTTCTCCTCGGCAAAGGCAGGCTGTTTGAGATGCCAGTCGGTGGCTTGCTGGAACTGGTGAGCGACGTTGAGTAGCTGCGCTTCGGCAAAGTGCGTGCCGAGAATTTGCAGGCCCACCGGGCGGCCGCCCGCAAATCCGGCCGGAACGCTGATGCCGGGAATGCCCGCCAGGTTCACGGCAATGGTGTAGATATCCTGCAGGTACATCGACACCGGGTCCTTCTTCGCGCCCAGGTCGAAGGCGGGCGTGGGCGATGCGGGTCCCATCAGCACATCGACATCTTCGAAGGCGTCGAGGAAGTCCTGACGAATCAGGCGACGCACCTTCTGGGCCTTGGTGTAATAAGCGTCGAAGAAGCCTTCCGACAGAGTGTGGGTGCCAATCAGGATACGCCGCTTGACCTCCTCGCCAAACCCTTCGGCCCGCGAGCGGGTGTAAAGATCGATCAGGTCGGCAGGCGCCTTGCAGCGGTGGCCGAAGCGCACGCCGTCGAAGCGCGACAGGTTGGAGGAAGCTTCGGCGGGGGCAATCACGTAATAGGCCGGGATGGCGTAGTGCGTGTGCGGCAGGCTGACTTCGCGCACCGTGGCACCCAGCGATTCGTAGACCTTGATGGCGTCACGCACGGCTTGCTCGACGCCCGGGTCGAGGCCGTCGCCAAAATACTCCCTGGGCAGACCGATTTTCAGGCCTGACAGCGGCGCGTTGAGGGTTTCGGTGTAGTCAGGCACGCCACGGGCGACGCTGGTGGAGTCGCGCAGGTCGTGCCCGGCAACCACGTTGAGCAGCAGGGCGCAATCTTCAGCCGTACGTGCCATCGGGCCTGCCTGGTCGAGGCTGGAGGCATAGGCAATCATGCCGTAACGGGAGACGCGCCCATAGGTGGGCTTCAATCCGGTGATGCCGCAGAACGCGGCCGGCTGACGAATGGAGCCACCGGTGTCGGTGCCCATGGCTGCGGGTACTAGCCCTGCCGCTACCGCTGCCGCGCTGCCGCCTGAGCTGCCGCCGGGAACGGCCGACAGGTCCCAGGGGTTCTTGACCGCGCCATAGTGGCTGTTTTCGTTGGACGAGCCCATGGCGAACTCGTCCATGTTGGTCTTGCCGAGGCTGATGGTGCCTGCGGCCGCCAGTTTTTCCACCACGGTGGCATCGTAAGGCGCGATGAAATTATCGAGCATTCTGGAGCCGCAGGTGGTTTTGACACCCTGGGTGCAGAAGATGTCTTTCAGCGCCAGGGGGATGCCTGCCAGCTTGCTTGCTGTGCCTGCCGCCCGTGCCTGGTCGGCGGCTTCGGCCTGATTCAGCGCTTGTTCGGCGGTCACCGTGATAAAGCTGTTGAGCTTGTCATCGGTTTTTTCGATGCGCTGTAAAAAATGGGAGGTCAGCTCTCGGCTGGAGAGGTCACCGCTACCCAGGGCGGCGGCGAGCTGCGTTACGGTTTTATCGTGCATGACCCGGAAGCTCCGTTCGGGGGCGAATGAAATAAGCAGAAACGAGCGGGGTGCGGCGGTTACTCAACCACCCGAGGCACCAGGTACAGGCCGTTTTCCACTGCCGGAGCACAGCGCTGGAAAGCGTCGCGCTGGTTGGTTTCGGTGACTTCGTCGGCGCGCAGGCGCTGCGTGGCATCCAGCGGGTGGGCCAATGGCGCCACACCTTCGGTATCCACGCTCTGGAGCTGGTCGACCATGTCCAGAATGCGGCTGAGGTCGTCGACGAAGCCACTGGCTTGGTCATCGCTGACGGCGAGTCGGGCCAGATGCGCGGCCCGGCGCACATGAGATTCTTCAAGCGCCATGATCGAGGTTTCCTCGCAAACGTGATGGAACATATTCCGCTTTGAGCGGTATACATACGGTCATCTTGAATTCGTCTTGTGGAACAGACGTGGAAAATAGCCGCAAAAGGTACCACATATTGCGCCCCACGGGCACCATTGGGCACGACTCGTGCTTGCTGCCAAGGGGTTGCGGTGATACCGTTTGCATCCGCACAGGGTTCCCGGTCTGCACTAGGTAACAACATCCATGTTCAAACGTTTGAGGGGGCTGTTTTCCAGCGATCTGTCGATCGACTTGGGTACGGCCAACACACTGATTTATGTACGCGGTCGTGGCATCGTGCTCGATGAACCGTCCGTTGTCGCCATCCGCCAGTCGGGCAACATGCGTAGCGTCGCTTCGGTAGGTGCCGATGCCAAACGCATGCTGGGCCGAACGCCTGGCAATATCACGGCTATCCGACCCATGAAGGACGGCGTCATTGCCGACTTCACCGTTACCGAGCAGATGCTCCAGCACTTCATTCGCAAGGTGCACCAGAGCACGTTTCTGACGCCCAGTCCGCGTGTGCTGGTCTGCGTGCCTTGCATGTCGACCCAGGTGGAGCGCCGCGCCATCCGTGAGTCCGCCGAAGGGGCGGGTGCCCGGGAAGTCTTCCTGATCGAAGAACCCATGGCTGCGGCCATCGGCGCAGGCCTGCCGGTAGAAGAAGCGCAGGGGTCGATGGTGGTGGACATTGGTGGCGGTACCACCGAGATCGCCATCATCTCGCTCAACGGGGTGGTCTATTCCGAATCGATCCGCGTAGGCGGTGACCGTTTTGACGAGGCGATCACCGCGTACGTGCGCCGCCATTACGGTAGCCTGATCGGCGAAGCCACGGCCGAGCGCATCAAGGAAGAGATCGGGTGTGCCTACCCGGGTGGCGAGCTGCGCGAGATCGACGTGCGCGGCCGTAACCTGGCGGAGGGCATCCCGCGCAGCTTCACGCTCAACTCCCACGAGATTCTCGAGGCGCTCCAGGAAACGCTGGGCTCTATCGTATCTGCCGTCAAGAGCGCACTGGAGCAGTCGCCCCCTGAGCTTGCCTCGGACATCGCCGAACGCGGCTTGGTGCTGACCGGCGGTGGCGCGCTGCTGCGTGACCTCGACAAGCTGATCGCCGAAGAGACGGGCCTGCCGGTCATCGTGGCCGAAGATCCGCTGACCTGCGTGGCGCGTGGCGGTGGCAAGGCGCTGGAGATGATTGACCAGCATACCTTTGAGTTACTGTCGAGCGATTGATCGCAGCGGTTTGACGCGGGGGATTGCCTATTAAACCGCTGTTTTCACATGGGCCGTTACCCGGTTATCGGCTTTTCTTCTGTGTGCTGGCGGCAAGCGTGCTGATGTTTGTCGACCAGCGTTTCACGCGC
This sequence comes from Vreelandella hamiltonii, assembly GCF_014651795.1. NCBI lineage: Bacteria > Pseudomonadati > Pseudomonadota > Gammaproteobacteria > Oceanospirillales > Halomonadaceae > Vreelandella > Vreelandella hamiltonii. The sequence goes on from NZ_BMXO01000003.1 coordinate 165,073, forward strand.
ATGGAAGATATCCGCGCCCAGATGACCATGGTCGTTGCCCCCATTCAGTGGGTGGTGAGCGTGCCCAGCGACGTCTTGAACTGGGGGGCGCTGGCGCTCTCCGACCAGCAAGCGCTGGTGGATGAGAATCGCCGCCTGCGTGAGCAGATCCTGACGCTGTCCCATCGTGGGCAGCGGCTCGCCAACCTGACCGCCGAAAACGCCGAACTGCGCACGCTGCTTAAGGCGGCCGAGCGTCGTGAGATTCCTTATATCACGGCCGAATTGCTGTCGCTGGACAATGACCCCTTTACTCATCAAATGGTGGTCGACCGAGGGCATCGTAATGGCGCCTACGTCGGGCAGCCGGTGATCGATGCCTCTGGGCTGGTGGGGCAGGTGACCGCGGTATCGGCCTACTCCAGCCGCGTGCTGTTGTTGGCCGATGCCAGTCACGCCTTACCCGTGCAGGTAAACCGCAACGGCCTGCGTTTCATCGTGCAAGGCACTGGGCGCTATGGCAGCGTCAGCGTGCTGCACGTGCCGGATACCGCCGACATTCGTGAAGGGGATTTGTTGACCACCTCCGGGTTGGCGGGCCGTTTTCCGCCAGGGTATCCCGTGGCGCGCGTCACCGAGGTGTATCACGACCCCGGCCAGCCTTTTGCTCGTGTCATGGCCGAACCTGCTGCGCAGTTGCAGCGCTCACGGCATTTCCTGATGCTCTTTCCAACGCCCCGCGAAGAGTTCGACGCGTTGGGCTGGGATGAGTCCATGGATATTTCGGCGCAGGCCGTGCATGCCGCTCAGCGTCTGGCTGAGTCTCATTCACAGGAGGCGCCTTGATGGCCAGGGTTCCCGTTGTGCCGTTGTTGGCCGTTTGGCTTAGCCTGTTGTTGGCCCTATGCTTGCAGGTCATGCCCTTGGCGGATGGCTGGCAGGTGTTTCGCCCCGAGTGGGTTGGCTTGATGCTCATCTACTGGAGCATGCGCTCACCGGATCGAGTGGGGGTCTTTCACGGCTTCGTGGTGGGTCTGCTGCTGGACCTGATCGAAGGGACCGCGCTGGGCCAACACGCGCTCATCTTGTCGCTGTTGGCGTTTCTGGCTGCCATGGTCTATCCACGTTTTCGCGCTTACTCGCTGGTGCAGCAGGCCGTGCTGGTGCTGGTGCTGCTGGGGCTGGTGCAGCTGGTCGAGCAGTGGTTGCGTACCTTGACCGGCGAGTTTTCGATCCACCTCTCTTTCCTGATTCCCTCGCTGATGAGCGCGTTGCTGTGGCCCTGGCTGGCCACCATGCTGGTGGCTCTGGAGCGGCGTATGATGAGCAGTGGATCATGAGCGAGGTGATTTGCGGTGCATCCTCCCCGCCGGTGCTTTGTCTGGCGTCTGCGTCGCCGCGTCGCAAGGCGCTGCTGGCGTCGATTGGCGTGCCGGTGAGCGTGCTGCCCAGCGATATCGATGAAACGCCGCTGGCCGACGAGTCGGCTCGCGCCTACGTGGAGCGGCTGGCCGTGGCCAAGGCCAGCGCGGCCATGGACCGCACCTCCTTGCCGGTGCTCGGCTCGGACACGGCGGTCGTGGTAGCAGGAGAGATTCTGGGCAAACCTCGGGACCAACAGCACGCTGCCGAGATGCTGAGGCGGCTTTCAGGGGGCACGCATCAAGTGCTGACCGCAGTGGCGGTGAGTGGGCCGCTGGGTATACTCTCATGTTGTGTCACGACGCATGTCACCATGCGGTCACTGAGCCGCGAGGAGATCGCCTGTTACTGGCAGACCGGGGAGCCCGTGGACAAGGCCGGTGGCTATGCCATACAGGGGCTTGCGTCGGTGTTCGTCGAAGAGATTCAGGGCAGCCACTCTGCCGTCGTGGGGCTGCCGCTATTTGAAACCACGCGCTTGCTTGTCCAGCAGGGTGTGCCCGTCTGGACGGGACACTACCCGACGTAGTCATTGGGCCTGCACTGGCTACCGAGCGACGACCGCTGCGCTGGCAAGGAACCGGATATTCAATAAGGAATTGTGCATGAGCGGTGAAGTCCTCATCAATTTGACGCCCATGGAGACCCGCGTTGCGCTGGTAGAAAATGGCGTGTTGCAGGAGGCGCTCATCGAGCGCTCCCGCCGACGTGGGATCGTGGGTAATATCTACAAAGGCAAAGTGGTTCGCGTACTGCCTGGCATGCAGGCTGCCTTTGTCGATATTGGCCTTGAACGCGCCGCTTTCATTCATGCCCATGAAGTGATGCCGCCCGGCACCCCCAGCGATGAGCAGCAGACCATCGGGCAGTTGCTGCACGAAGGCCAGGCCTTGGTCGTGCAGGTCACCAAGGACCCTATCGGCACGAAAGGGGCGCGGCTGACTACCCATCTCTCGATTCCTTCGCGTTACCTGGTCTACATGCCGGACTCGCCTCACCATGGTGTTTCCCAGCGCATCGAAGACGAACGCGAGCGTGAGCGGCTGAAAGCGCTGCTGGACAAGAGCATCGCAGAACAGACCATCGACGTGACGGGTGGCTTCATCGTGCGCACGGCGGCAGAAGGCGTGGGCGATGAAGAGCTGGCCAGCGACATGTACTTTCTGCTGCGTATCTGGCGCAAGGTCAGCGAGCGCAAGATCACCGCTTCCCCGCCTAGCGTGATCTACGACGACTTGCCGCTGTTCATGCGCACCCTGCGTGACGTCATGTGTGATGATATCGAAAAAGTACGCATCGACTCCCGGGAAAACTTCATCAAGCTGGTCGAGTTTGCCGAAGAGTTCATGCCTGATGCGGTGGACCGTATCGAGTACTACCCGGGCGAGCGACCGATTTTTGATCTCTACAGCGTCGAAGACGAGATTCAGAAAGCCCTGGGGCGCAAGGTGCAGCTCAAGTCTGGTGGGTATCTGGTCATCGATCCTACCGAGGCCATGACCACCATTGACGTCAATACCGGTGGGTACGTTGGGCATCGCAATCTGGAAGAAACCATCTTCAAGACCAACCTGGAAGCCGCGACGGCCATTGCCCGTCAGCTACGGCTGCGCAACCTGGGCGGTATCATCATTATCGACTTCATCGACATGGTGGATGTCGAGCATCAGCGTCAGGTACTTCGCGTACTGGAAAAGGCGCTGGAGCGTGACCATGCAAAAACCAAATGTACCGGGGTAACCGAGCTGGGGCTCGTGCAGTTGACCCGTAAGCGCACCCGAGAAAGTCTCGAACAAACCCTGTGTGAAGCCTGCCCGACCTGTGCCGGGCGCGGGACGCTAAAGACCCCCGAAACCATCTGTTATGAAATCTTCCGAGAAATCCTCCGTGAAGAGCGTGCCTACAGTGCAGAAACCTACATGGTGCTGGCCTCTCAGCCGGTGGTGGATCGTTTGTTGGATGAGGAGTCGGCGGCCGTGGCTGACTTGGAAACCTTCATCAATAAAACCATTCGCTTTCAGGTCGAGGCGCACTACTCCCAAGAGCAGTACGATATCGTACTCATGTGATGGCTGCGTCAAGCTCCTTACTCCGCCTCTTGCTTCGCGTCGTACTGGTGACGCTGGCAGTACTGCTGGGCCTGCTGGCGTTACTGCTGGTGACGCTGCGCGTGGCCCTCAGCCAGAGCGATGCACTCGCGCCACGCATCGAAGCCGTGCTGGAAGCCAGAATCGGTGCGCCGGTGAGTATCGGGCAAGTATCGCTCTCGTTGGCGCGCAATGATCTGCGTTTCCTGCTCGAAGACCTGCGTATCGATACCCCTCAAGGCGACCCGCTGGCTGCCGTCGAGCGCGTGCATTTACGCCTGGATGGTTTGGCGAGCCTGCGCCATTGGGCACCCATTTTCAGCGATGCCCGCATGGCGGGCCTCGAGTTCCACCTCTATCAAACCCCTGGAACCACTTGGGGATGGCCGGCGCCCGCCAGGCTTCCCTTGGGCATGGCCCCGCAGCCGGATATCGATCTGGCGTTGATCGACGCCTGGGCAGGGTTGTTGCTCCGGCAGCGTCTATGGGTAGACAACAGCCGCGTGCTGCTGCATGGGCGTGAGCAGACGGTGCTGTTGCATGCACCGTCGCTGGTGCTGGATGGCGATGAGCGTCGGACGCGGCTCTCTGGCGAGCTGACGGTGGTGGAAGACCCCGACCAGCAAGCCGCGGCGCTGCCTGCCATCACCATGGGCGCCGAGATGCAGCCAGGTGCGCGTGGCTTGAGTGATTTTTCGGCCGCGCTGCAGATGAATATGCAGCTGGATCATCTGGTGGTGCTGGCAGCGCTGTTTCGACCCGAGCAGATGCCGTATCTGGAGCAGGCGGGCGGTCAGGTGCAGCTATGGGGACGCTGGCGAGAAGGGCGCCTTGAGGATGCCCGACTTGCGGTCGATATGCCCGAGCTGACCCTGCGCCGGGATGTGGAGTATGCCGTGCTGCGCAACATCCAGGCCTCCGGGCAGTGGCAGCGCAACGGGGAGGGCGGTGAAGCCTGGCTGAGCGGCAACGCAGAAAGCGTCGAGTGGGCACAGCCAGAGGGCATCAGTGACGGTCCTGCCCTACCTTACCACTGGTATCTGGCCCACGAGCCCGGCCGTTGGGAACTGCGCACCAGCGCCTTCGAACTGGCCTCGCTGGCCGCCTGGCGCGAGTACGCCCTGTTACCCGAGTCGCTGACGCGGGTGCTGCAAACCCTGGCCCCCAGAGGGCAGGTGCAGGGGCTGCGGCTAGGACAGCGTGAAGGGCGCTGGGGGGTCGATGCCGCGCTGACCAACGTCGCGGTCGACCCGTGGCAGCAGGCACCCGGTGGAGGCCCTCTGGATGCCTGGGTGCAGGCGCGTGACCTGCGTGGCCGGGTGACCTTCAGCAGTGCGGGCAGCAGCGAACTCTACTTCCCGCAGCTCTTCGAAGCGCCCATGCAGCTGGGGCATGCCGAGGGGGTGGTGGAGTGGGTCTACGATGGCCCACGTACCATGATCAGCGGGCGTGAGCTTAAAGTCGATTGGGATGGCGCCCGAATCGAGGGTGGCTTTGGCCTGATCACGGGGCAGCAGCGTGGTCAATTTGGTCTCGACCTCGCCTTCGAGAATGTCGATGCCGTGGAGCGCCCGTTAGGGCAATGGTTGCCGCTGGGTGTGTTGGGGCCGGAGTTGCGGGAATGGTTGCAAAAAGACATCGGTGGCCGAGTGCCGCAGGGGGCGCTCAAAATGAGTCTGCCGTTTGGAGAGCCCGGTAGCGCGCCGCCATTCTCTGCCACGCTGGCACTGCTGGTGCGCGAGGGCTACTTGCCGATAGCTGACGGTTGGCCGCTGCTGGAAGAGATCGATGGCCGCTTGATATGGCAGGGGGGAGAGCTGAAGGCGCAGGTGGCGAGTGCCCAGAGTCAAGGGGTCCAGCTGTCTGATGGAGCCGTCCAGCTGGGTGAAGACAACATGCTGCGGCTGTCGGGGCAATTGCACAGCGATGGCGCCTCCCTGTTGCGCTTTCTCAAGGCCATGCCAGAAGCGGGCGAGCTGCCGCTCGACGAGCTCAGCGCTGAAGGCGTGGTCGACGGCAGCCTGGCGGCGGCGGTGCCTTTGGAGCATCCAGAAGGGCTGTCGCTGGATATCAACGTGGTGCCTTCTCTGGAGGTCGTGCGCTACCAACCGATGCCTGTGTCACTGCGCCAGGTCGAAGGCGAGGTGAGCTGGCAGCAGTCGGGTGAGCAGCGGGCGCTGCTGGGCAATCTGCAGGGGCGTTGGCAAGGTGGGGGGATCCGCGCCGACTTTGATGAAGGTCAGCAGCGGGTGCGGCTCAGTGGTGAGGTGGATAGCGCGGCGCTCTGGGCGCTGGCGGGTATGCCGGACACGGCACAAGAGGTGCTGCGCGGGCGCACGGCCTGGGAAGGCGTGGTGAACTGGGAAGACACCCCGACCTTGAGTGTGCAAAGCCAGCTGGTTGGGCTGACCAGTCAGCTGCCCGAGCCGTTCGATAAACGCGCCGAGCAGCCCTGGCCGTTACGGGTGCGCGCTGATTTTTCCAGTGCCAGAGGAGAGGTGCGGATAGCTGATCTGCTGGCCATGCGTCTGGCGCTCAGAGAGCCAGAAGGTCTGATGGGCGAGGTCGCGCTGGGCAGCGTGGCACCGCTGGTGGAATGGCCCCAGCAGCCAGGCTGGAAAATCGATGCGTCTCTAAACACCATTGATCCCTTGGCCTGGCAGCAGGCCTTGTCGCCGCTGTTCGACAATGGGGCGGGTGGTCCGCCGACGTCCGGGGCGTTGCCGACCCTCGAAGCCGTGCTGAGAACCTCCTGCTTGCGTTATCGCGACGAGTGTCTGGGCGCCATGACGGCTTCCGGTAGCGCCGAGACGGATCGGGCACAGCTGCAAATCAACGGTGAGCTGCTCTCCGGTCGTGTGCACTATCAGCCACGGGAGTCGCGCCCACTGGATGTGGTAGTGAGCTATCTGGCCGCTGACCGTTTGCTTGATTTGCCCAGCGAAGAGGCCGCGAGCGAGGCGTCGTCGAGAGAGGTGCCCACGCCGGGCTCCTGGGTCGACGAGATCACTACCGAATACGCCGCCCCAGCCGCTATCCCCGATTGGCTGGCATCCGTACCCAATGGACGGCTGCGACTGGCCGAGCTCAGTGTGGGTGACGGGCTTTATGGCCCCCTGACCGCTTATTGGCAGACCAGCGCTCAGGGGCTTTCCATTGCGCCGGTGGGCCTGACCCTGGGGCAGCTCTCAGCGCGTGGGGAGCTGCATTGGGAGGGTAATCCGGTGACCAGTCGCACCCGCGCTGACCTGACGATTCAGGGCGGCGATCTGGGCACCGCCCTGGAGCGCCTGGGCCAACCCGTGGCCATGCGCAGCCGTACCACCAACGTTGCCGCTGAGCTTGCCTGGCCGGGGACGCCCTGGCAGTTTGCGCTGGCCCGCGCAGGCGGAGAATTGAGCACGGATATTCGTGACGGGCGCTTCGTGATGCTCGACTCGGCACCTGCACGGCTGGTGGGGCTACTCAATTTCGATAACATTCTGCGCAGGCTGCGGTTGGATTTTTCGGATGTCACCGGGCAGGGAACGGCGTTCGATCGGGTGCATGGCACGGCGGACGTGGCCCAGGGGCAGCTATTGCTGCGTGGCCCCCTACAAATTGATGCCCCTGCCACGACCTTTACGCTGACAGGAAATGTTAACCTCTTGCAGCGCGAACTCAATCAGCGTCTTGGCGTCACACTGCCAGTGAGCCAAAGTCTGCCTATCGCGGCACTCGCGGTGGGTGCCCCCATCGTCGGCGGGGCGCTCTTCATTGCCGACCGACTTTTTGGTGATGCACTGGCGCAGGCCACCACCATCCATTATCGCGTGCGGGGTCCCTGGACCTCGCCGCAGGTTACTTTAGAAGGCCCTCAATGACCGCACACACAAGCGATATAGAGTCTGCAGTTGCCATTTTGCTAACGCCGGGTGGCCTCGATCTGGAAGCCCTGGAGACGGGCCTTGGCTACGCCATGGGCGCAGGCATCGATTATGCCGATCTCTACTTCCAGCGTACCTGGCAGGAGGGGTGGGTGCTGGAAGATGGCGAAGTCAAGGAGGCGAGCTACAACATCGATGGCGGGGTCGGTGTGCGGGCGCTGGCAGGCGAAAAAACCGGCTTTGCCTACTCTAACCAGATTACTGCCGATGCTCTGATGGATACCGGACGCACCGCGTCGGGCATCGTGCGCAGTGGCAAGCAGTTACCTGGCCAGCGTGTCGTGCCGGTAAGCGCAGCGGCGCGCTATGCAGGTATCGACCCGCTGGCAGGGCTGAGCGCCGAGGAGAAGGTGGCCATGCTGAAGCAGGCCGACCGCGTCGCGCGCGCTGCCGACCCCAGCATCAGCCAGGTCAGTGCCTCGCTGTCCGGCACCTACGAAGTCGTGCTGGTACGCGCTAGCGACGGTACCCTGGCGGCGGACGTGCGACCGCTGGTACGTTTCAATGTCAGCGTGATCGCGGCCAAGAATGGCCGTCGGGAGCGGGGTAGCGCCGGTGGCGGTGGGCGCTACTCCATGGCTCGCCTGCGCGATGAGGGGGTGGCCGAGCGCTATGCCCAAGAGGCCGTGCGTCAGGCGCTGGTCAACCTGGAAGCGGTGGATGCACCTGCTGGACAGATGCCCGTGGTGCTTGGCGCTGGATGGCCTGGCATCCTCTTGCACGAGGCGGTCGGGCACGGCCTGGAGGGTGACTTCAATCGCAAGGGCAGCTCGGCTTTCGCCGGGCGAATGGGCCAGCGCGTGGCGGCCAAGGGCGTCACTGTGGTAGACGATGCCACGGTCATGGATAGCCGCGGGGCGCTCAGCGTCGATGACGAGGGCACGCCGGGCCAGTACACCCCTCTGATCGAGGATGGCGTTCTCACCGGCTACATGCAGGACAAGCTGAACGCGCGATTGATGAACATGGCGCCAACCGGGAACGCGCGGCGTGAGTCCTTTGCCCACCTGCCGATGCCACGTATGACCAACACGGTGATGCTGGCCGGGCAAGATGCGCCGGAAGACATCATCAAGAGCGTCAAACGCGGCCTTTACGCGGTCAGCTTCGGTGGCGGGCAGGTAGATATCACGTCGGGCAAGTTCGTGTTTTCAGCCAGCGAAGCCTACCTGATCGAAGATGGCCGCATCACCTCGCCAGTCAAGGGCGCCACGCTGATCGGCAATGGCCCTGAGGCGATGGGACGAGTGTCCATGATTGGCCATGACCTGGCCATGGATACCGGGATTGGCGTATGCGGCAAGGAGGGCCAGGGCGTGCCGGTAGGCGTTGGGCAGCCTACCCTCAAGCTGGACGAGCTGACCGTCGGTGGCACGCAATCCGGCTAGTCAGACAGCGCAGCTCGTCATCGTTGGTGTGGGGGTCAGAGCGCCAGCGTATCGCGCAAGTGCTTGAACAGCTTGCGCGCGCTGGTCGGCGGTTTGCCCTGCTCACGCTCCTTGCGGGCGTTACGCACCAGCTGACGCAGGGTCTGGCGGTCGGCACCGGGGTAGTCGGCAAGGAACAGGTCGACGGCGTCATCACCCTCGTCGACCAGCCGATCACGCCATTTTTCCAGACGATGAAAGGCATGGTCGCGCTGCTCTTTCTCTTGCTCGATGGCATCGAATACCCCCTGGATGGCGGCTAGATCCTCCTTGCGGATCAACTTGCCCACGTACTGCATGTGGCGGCGGCGGCCTTCATGGGAGCGGATGCGCGAGGTTTCCTCGATGGCCCGCAGCATGTCGTCAGACAGCGGAAAACGCGACCGTTCGGCGGGTTTCATGGCAATCAAGGTTTCGCCAAGCGCCTGAAGAGCATGCATTTCACGCTTGAGCTGGGATTTACTGGGACGCTCTTCCTGCTCGTCAATATCGAGGGGCTCGGGGCGTTGCTTAGGCATACAGACACTCACTGATTTGGATTCGTCGGCAGCATTATATCAGGCTGCGACCATAACATTGATTCGCCAATGCAATTGAGGCGAAAAGGAGACCACATGGCACAGGCATTTGATGCAGCAGCGCAACAGGCGCTACTGGCGCAGCGGGCGGAAGAAGCCCTTGGCCTGGCGAAAACGCTGGGCGCCGATGCCGCTGAAGTAGGCGCCAGTGTCGACCAGGGGGTGGGCGTCAGCGTACGGCTCGGCGAGGTCGAGACCGTCGAGCTTTCCCGTGACCAGGGAATCGCCATTACGGTCTACGTTGGCCAGCGCAAGGGGAGCGCCTCCTCCACGGATGCCAGCAGCGCCTCGCTGCGCGCCACGGTGGAAAAGGCTCTGGCAATTGCGCGTTATACCGGTGAAGACCCTGCTGCCGGGTTGGCAGATGCTGCGCTGATGGCGACCCGGCTGCCGGATCTCAAGGTGCATCACCCGTGGGCGCTCTCGACCGAACAGGCCATCGAGCTGGCGCTGCGCTGTGAACAGGCGGGGCGCAGCGTGGACGGTATTCACCAGTCGGAAGGTGCCTCGTTGTCCAGTGGCGAGGGCGTTCGGGTCTATGCCAATAGCCATGGCTTTCTAGGCACCCAAAAGGGCAGTAGCCATTCGTTGTCATGCATGTTGATTGCCCAGGATGGCAAGGGTATGCAGCGCGATTATGACTACACGTCGGCGCGTAACCCTCTACAGTTGCGTGACCCGGAGGAGGTCGGGCGCGAAGCGGCTGCACGCACCCTGCGACGGCTGGGTTCGCGCAAACCGCCTACCGGTACCTTTCCCGTGCTGTTCGACCCCAGCCTGGCCGCTGGCCTGATAGGGCACCTGATGGGCGCGTTGGCGGGTGGCGCACTATACCGTGAAGCATCGTTCTTGTGTGATCGTCTGGGTAGCCCGCTTTTCCCGGAGTGGATGGGACTGGAAGAACGCCCCATGGAAGTCGGTGCCACCGCCAGTTCGCCCTTCGATGCCGAGGGCGTGCAGACCCGGGATAACCGTTTCATCGAGCAGGGCAGGGTCGCCAGCTACATGCTGTCTGCCTACAGTGCCCGCCGCCTGGGCATGCAGTCGACCGGAAACGCCGGAGGAGCGCGCAACCTGCGTCTTCTGGCCCCGCTGACATCGCGTGATGAGCTGCTGCAGCAAATGGGGCAGGGCATTTGGGTGACCGAGCTGATGGGGCAGGGGGTCAATGGCGTAACGGGGGACTACTCTCGCGGTGCCGCCGGATTCTGGGTAGAAAATGGCGAGGTGCAGTACCCCATCGAAGAGTTCACCATTGCCAGCAATCTCAACACCATGTTCGCTGGCCTGGTGGGCATTGGCGACGATACCGATACGCGGGGCAGCATCCATACCGGCAGCTGGCTGGTGGATGCCATGACGGTGGCGGGCAGCTAACGAGGGTTACTGATCCTCGTCGAAACGTGCGTCGAACAGGGCCTGGATGGCATCCAGGGCCTGGTCGGCATCTTCGCCCTCTGCGGTGATGGTCAGCGAAGTGCCGCAAGGGGCCGCCAGCATCAGCAGCGACATGATGTTGGCGGCATCGGCTTTCTGCTGCTGTTTGTAAACATGAATACGGGCTGAAAACTGCTGGCCGCACGTGACCAGCTTGGTGGCAGCGCGGGCATGAAGGCCGCGTTGATTGGTCAGCGTTAAGGTTCTTTCAGGCACTCTGGTTCCTTTTTGCCGAGTGAGATCAGGGCGACGTCGTGTCGCTGGGGGGGGTGGAAGAAGTGGCATCGACGGTAGCGGGTAATTCGCTTAGCGTGTACTGCAAGCCCAATTCCCGATGCCTGAGCTGAATGGCGCCAGTGCGCTTGACCAGCGCCTGCGCCAGTTGTTCCACCATGTAGACAGAGCGATGCTGGCCGCCAGTGCAGCCAATGGCCACGGTCATATAGCTACGTTGACTGCTTTGGTAGGCGGGCAGCCACTTGTCCAACCAGGCATGAATATCGTCACGCATGTCATCGACGATGGGGTAGCCGCCCAGGAAGGCCTGAATATTGGCATCGCGTCCGGTGAACTGCCGCAGGCTGGGATCCCAATAAGGGTTAGGCAGGCAGCGCACGTCAAACACGATATCGGCATCCATGGGCACGCCCCGCTTATAGCCGAAGGATTCAAACGTCAGGGTCAGCTGGTCACGCCGTTGGTGAGCGACCTGATCGGTGATGCGACGGCGAAGATCGTGCACCGAGAGGCGTGACGTGTCGATCAGCAGGTCGGCCAGATCGCGAATGTCGAGCAGCGTCTGCTCTTCCTTGTCGATGGCTTCTTCCAGGGTCATGTCACTATCCCGGGTCAGCGGGTGGCGCCGCCGGGTGGCCGAGTAGCGCTCCAGCAGAATGCGCGCGTCCGTGGTCAGGTAGATGACCTGAAAACGGATTTGGCGTTGACGTAGCTCTCCCAGTAGCGCAGGCAACTGCTCCAGCGCCGTGGGCAGGTTGCGCGCATCGATGCTGACCGCCAGGTGAGTTCGCCCCCCTTGCTCGCGCAATTCATCGACCAGCGAGCCCAGCAGCATGGCGGGCAGGTTGTCGATGGCGTAATAGCCAAGATCCTCCAACGCCTGTAGGGCGATGGACTTGCCGGACCCTGAGCGGCCGCTAATGATCACCAGCTGCATAGCGCATCTCTCTTGGGTATCAAAGGGATAGAGGGCTTGCCGTGTGCCTTGCTGCCTGGCAATGGCTGCGCTAGGCAGCCTGCTCGCGAATCTTGTCGGTCAGCAGCTCGAGCAATGCGCGCTGGCTACTGACATTGCGCAGCTGTTGGCGCGTGGCAGCGTCGTTCATGATCGTAGCCACCTGACCCAGCAGGGCCAGGTGCGTGTCATCGGCTTCTTCGGGAACCAACAGCACGAAGACCAGATCGACCGGGTCACCATCGATGGCGTCGAAGTCGACGGGCTCGGCCAGCTTGAGAAAGCCAGCAATGGGCGTGCTGCAGTGAGGGCTGCGTGCATGGGGGATGGCTACGCCATTGCCGATACCAGTGCTGCCCAGCCGTTCACGGCCAATCAGGCGGCTAAAGACTTCCTGACTGTCCAGGCTGGGCGTGTTCTGAGCGATAAAGGTGCTGAAAAACTCCAGCACCCTTTTTTTGCTGCCCCCGGGCACGTCGTACAGCACGCGCTCCGGGGGGAGTATGGTTTCCAACGTCATCGGTTTAACGCACGCCAGCGCCTTGGGCGCGGGCTTGTGCTTTTTCCTTGTGTTTTACCAGCTGACGGTCGATTTTGTCCGCCAGGGCGTCAATGGCCGCGTACATGTCATTATCCTGCGCTTCCGCATGCAGGTCTGCTCCTGCGGCATGCAGCGTGCAAGCCGCTTGCTGGCGCTCCTTTTCGACAGATAAGGTGACCTGGACGGTCGTGATGTTGTCGTAGTGACGCTCAACGCGTTCCAGCTTTTCGTTTACGTAGTCACGCAAGGCGTCAGTCAGTTCAACGTGATGACCAGTGATGTTTACTTGCATTGACGTGCTCCTTATCCATCGGACTGTACTTCGATTGTAACCCTTTTTGGGCCATTGCAAAGCCCTCGCCGCGAGTTTGTTGGGCAAGAGCGTTTAACTAGCGCAAACGGCGTCGCTCGCTCGACGAAGGTATACCCATCGACTCTCGGTACTTGGCGACGGTGCGGCGTGCCACGGTAATGCCACCCTCTTCCAGCAGGGTGACCAGGCGACTGTCGGAGAGTGGCTTGCCTGGCGGCTCGTCCTGAATCAGTTTCTTGATACGCGCTCGAATGGCCGTGCTGGAGTGGCTGTCGCCGCCCTCCTGGCCGCTGACCTGGCTGGAGAAGAAGTACTTGAGCTCGAAGACCCCGCGCGGGGTATGAATGTATTTCTGGGTGGTGACTCGGGAGATAGTCGATTCATGCATCTCTACCGCTTCGGCGATATCGGCCAGAATCAGCGGTTTCATGGCCTCTTCACCCTGCTCGAGGAAGCCTATCTGGCGGGCAATGATCTCGCGCCCCACGCGCAGCAGCGTGTCGTTGCGGCTCGACAGGCTCTTGATCAGCCAGCGAGCCTCCTGGAGGTGCTCTTTCAAAAACTGGTTGTCCTGGCTCTTGTCGGCGCGCTTGATCAGGCTGGCGTAGTCGGGTTGGATACGTAGCCGAGGCAGCGCTTCCGGGTTGAGCTCCAGATGCCAGCCCTCGTGATTGTGACGTACCACCAGGTCCGGCGTCACATAGCTGTCGTCGGTGACGCCGTAGGCGCTTCCGGGGCGAGGGTCAAGGCTGCGGATTAAACGGATGACATCGTCCAACTGCTCGTCATCGAGGCTCAGGCGTCGTTTCAGCAGGCGCATGTCGTCCTTGCCCAGCGCTTCGAGAAACTGGCGTACCAGGCGCTTGGCGGGCATCAACAGCGGAGTGTCTTCGGGTAGCGCGGCCAGCTGCAGCATCAGGCACTCGCGCAGGTCACGGGCGAACACGCCAGTAGGCTCGAACTGCTGCAGGCGCAGCAAGGTGTTTTCGACCTCGCGTTGGCTCAGGCCATCGTGGCCCTGCGCCTTGAGCCCCTCGCGGATGTCGTTGAGCGGCTGGGTCAGATAGCCGTTGGCATCCAGCGCATCGATGAGGCTCTCGGCAATGGCATGCTCACGCGCAGAGAAGTCGGTCATGGCCAGTTGCCAGAGCAAGTGCCCATGAAGGCTCTGACCGGCCGCCTGGCGCTCGAAGTCCGGGCCTTCGCTACTGCCGCCCGCGCTGCCCATGTCCTGGTAGGTGTCGGACCAGTCGCTGTCCACGGAGAGCTCGTTGGGAATGCTGTCTGCCCACTCGGCTTCCTGAGGCTCGCTGACCGCCTGTTCGCCAAACTCATCCTCCTGTTCGAGCATGGGGTTGCCATCCAGCGCCTGCTGAATTTCTTGACGAAGGTCCAGCGTCGATAGCTGAAGCAGCGCAATGGCCTGCTGCAGCTGAGGTGTCATGGTCAGCTGTGTGCCGATACGCAGTTGAAGAGAAGCTTTCATGACCATCTGAGAACCACTCGTTAATCAGAAAGCTCCACCCTAGAGCGACTCTCCGTTTGGTGCAAGTGCAATAAGCATGCCACTAAATAAAATGCCTTCGTGGGCCATTATTTAAAGGCGGAAGTCGGCGCCCAGGTAGACGTCGCGCACCTTCTGGTTATTGAGAATTTCCTGGGGGTTTCCACTGGCTATGATGTGTCCGTCGCCAACAATATAGGCAATATCGCAGATATCCAGGGTTTCACGCACGTTGTGGTCGGTAATCAGCACGCCAATATGGCGCTTCTTGAGCGCGCGTATGATCGACTTGATATCGCCCACGGAAATGGGGTCGACGCCAGCAAAAGGTTCGTCCAGTAGAATGAAAGCGGGCTCGGTGGCCAGCGAGCGGGCAATTTCCACTCGTCGCCGCTCGCCGCCCGACAGGCTCATGCCCAGGTTGTCGCGAATGTGGGTGATGTGGAAGTCTTCCAGCAGGGATTCGAGCTTCGCTTCTCGGCTACTGCGGTCCAGCTCCCGGCGCGTTTCCAGAATGGCCATGATGTTGTCGGCCACCGACAGCTTGCGAAAGATCGATGCTTCCTGGGGCAGGTAGCCGATACCCGCCAGCGCGCGTTCATGCATCGGCGCCCGGGTCAGGTCGAGATCGTCGATGCCCACCTTGCCAGCATCGGATTTCACCAGGCCGACGATCATGTAGAACGAGGTGGTCTTGCCTGCGCCGTTGGGGCCGAGCAGGCCAACGACACTGCCTTGGGCAATTTCCAGGTTGATATCCTTGACCACGCGGCGGCGCTTGTAACTCTTGGCCAGATGCTGTGCATGGAGCGTCTTGACCGCTGCAGTGTCGGGGCTGATGGCTGTCACGAGGGGCTCTCTCTATTGCTCGGGCTGTAAGGTCATGCGGATGCGTTGCGGTGCGCTGCCGCTGACATCGGAGCGTGCTTGGACCACCCCGCGGTCGATGAAGTATTCGAGCCGTCCCCCCTGGAAGCGGTCCCCTTGCTGGGTCAGTTCGGCCTGGTCGATCAGCTCTACACGCCGCTCGGACACATGGTAGACGATGCGTCGCGCCCAGCCTTCCATGGGCGTCGTCTGGTCTTCCAGTTGATTGCGCAGGTAGGCACGCTCGCCCGTGGCGACGGCCCGGGAGAGTTCGCCGGCCTGGTTGCGGTGAATTTCGACACGCTCTCCGCGCAGCTGCATTTCACCCTGACGAATATCGACATTGCCAGAGTAAACCGCCGTGCCCGCGCGCTGGTCCAGGTCCAGGCGGTCGGCCTCTACTTCGATAGGGGCCTGTTGTTGAGCAGTAGCAGGCAGTACGCCTACCACCATGGGGACGGCAAGGGCGAGCAGTGCCGTACGAAGCAGGGCGTTCATGGCGACTCCTGAGAAGGGTGGGGGGCGGGCGGGTGCACGCCGCGCACGTTATTGATCAAGCTGACACGACTATCGTCCAGCCAGACATCCATACGGGATGCCTCGATACGCTGGGGTGGCTGCTGCAGCACTACGGGGGTGTCGCTCCAGGCATGACGTGCCAGGCCATCATAATGCAGCAGGTCGGTATCCAGCTGCCAGCCTTCGTCTGGTGCCAATAGCCGTGCCGATCCGGCCAGCGTCAGCGCCTGGGTGTCCGTGTTCAGGGTGCCGGTATCGGCAACCGCCAACCACTCACGCTGTTCACTATCGAACAGCGTGGCGCGCGGTGACGTGACGTTGGTCATCGCCGCTTGCGGGGTATGTACCAGTCGCGGCGCGACCAGCGACTGTTGCAGAGTGCCATCTTCACCAAACAGAGTGATCTCGGCACTCTCCAGCACGTGTCCGGGCTCCTGAGCCTGAGCCTCAGGATCTACCTCGCGCTGCTGGGGCGCGCGGGGGTCCAGCCAAACCAGCAGTCCCCCCAGGGTGATGACCAGCCCCGTCAGCCAGACGCGCTTTTTCACCCTGATGCCCATTCAGGTGGAGCCGTGTAGGTAAGTGTCGAGCACGGCGTCCCAGTGCCCCTGGTTGGTCAGCAGCGTGTCGCAAATTTCGCGAACGGCGCCATGCCCGCCCAGACGGTCGGTAATCCAATCGGCGTGGGTATGCATGTAGTCCGGTGCGTTGGGGACGGTGATGCCGACGCCCGAGCGTTTGATCGGCGCCAGGTCCGGGAGGTCATCGCCGCAGAAGGCGACCTGCTCCAGGGTGATGCCGAGCCGCTGGCAGAGCCCACGCAGGGTGGCGAGCTTATCTTCACAGCCTTGATGAACATGGCTGATGCCCAGCGCTGCGGCGCGCTGGCTCACCATGGGCGAGTCACGGCCGGTAATCAGCGCGACATGGATGCCGGCGCGCTTGAGCAGCTTCAAGCCGTGGCCATCCTGGGTATGAAAGGCCTTGATTTCGACGCCGTCGGCCTGGAAGTAAAGGCGACCATCGGTCAGCACGCCGTCCACGTCCAGGGCCAGCAGTTTTACACGGCGTATACGATCTAAAAGCGCGTCAGGTAGGGCCATAGAGCCTCCGTATCATTCATCATGGGATCATGGGTTAGATAACGCCGCTTGCCAGCAGGTCATGCATATGTAGCGCGCCAATCGGGCGCTGCTGTTCATCGACCACGGCCAGCGCCGTGATACGACTATCTTCCATTATACGCACGGCTTCGGCCGCCAGGACGTCGGGGCCGATGCGTTTGCCGGGCCGCGTCATGACGTCGTCTACCTTGACGTTGCGCAGGTCGTGAAACTGGTCCAGCGTGCGGCGCAGGTCGCCGTCGGTATAGACCCCGGCAAGCCGACCCTCATTGTCGATGACACAGGTAAAGCCGAGCCCCTGGCGGGTAATTTCCAGCAGGGCATCGCGCAGCGGGCTGCCCAGCGCCACCCGAGGCAGCCGCGCGCCGTCGTGCATCAGGTCGCGTACCCTTAGCAGCAGGCGTTTGCCCAGGCTGCCGCCGGGGTGTGACAGGGCGAAGTCTTCGGCTGTGAAGCCACGTGCTTCCAGCAGTGCGACCGCCAGCGCGTCACCCAGCGCAAGCGCTGCCGTCGTCGAGCTGGTGGGGGCCAGATCCAGAGGGCAGGCTTCTCGCTCGACGCCGCTGTCCAGGTGGGCCTCGGCATGGCGTGCCAGGGTGGAGTCCGGGCGCCCCGTCATGCTGATCAAGGGGGTTCCCAGGCGCTTGAGCAGCGGCAGCAGGGCGGTGACTTCGCCGGTTTCACCCGAGTTCGACAGGGCCAGCACCACATCGCCCCGGGTAATCATGCCGAGGTCGCCGTGGCTGGCTTCGCCGGGGTGAACGAAGAACGCGGGCGTGCCGGTACTGGCCAGGGTGGCTGCCAGCTTGCCGGCGATATGGCCGGATTTGCCCATGCCGGTCACCACCACGCGACCCTTGCAAGCCAGGATAAGCTGGCAGGCGCGGTCGAAGCTCTCGTCCAGCTTGGCTTGCAAACCACCAATGGCCGCTTGCTCTATCTGCAGTGTCCGCAGCGCGCTTTCACGCAGTAAGCTGGGTGGGGTGGGAGATTGGGGCATGATCGGTCTCGTTCTCGTCATCACGGTTGATAGCCTTCAAGAATAACACCTTGCGGCGGCTTTTAGCCAAACTGCGGGCAGGCGCTGGGCAGCAGGCCAGGTGCGCGTGGCTGTTCCTGTGGGTAGCGTTAGGATACGATGTTCGATAATATTTCGAAAACACTGTTTTTTTAAACCGCCGATCCGGGCTTGACATGCCCGCGTCAGCGAGCGAACGAGGGGTGTGATGCCCATGACGGATATGCCCTTTATCCAGGTGGAGGATGTGTACTTTTCCCGCGGCGACCACGATATCTTTCGTGGCGTGAGCATGAGCATTCCGCGTGGCAAAGTCACTGCCATCATGGGGCCCAGCGGAACCGGCAAGACCACCCTGTTGAAATTGATCGGCGGGCAACTGGTGCCTGACCGGGGGCGCGTGCTGATTGATGGGCAGGATGTGCATCGGCTGTCTCGCAAAGCGCTGTTTGCGCTGCGCAAGCGAATGGGCATGCTGTTTCAGAGTGGCGCGCTGTTTTCCGATCTGGATGTCTTCGAGAACGTGGCTTTTCCACTACGCGTGCATACCGACCTGCCCGATACCATGATTCGAGATCTGGTGTTGATGAAGCTGCAGGCCGTGGGCCTGCGCGGCGCGCGTCATCTGTCGCCCGCCGAGCTTTCAGGGGGCATGGCCCGCCGGGTGGCGCTGGCACGGGCCGTGGCGCTGGACCCGGAGCTGATTCTCTATGATGAGCCCTTTGTGGGCCAGGACCCTATTTCCATGGGCGTACTGGTGCAGCTTATCAAGCGCTTGAACCAGGCCATGTCGCTGACCTCTGTAGTGGTTTCCCATGACATCAAGGAGACCTTGAGCATTGCCGACTATCTCTACCTGATCGCCGATGGCCAGGTGGTGGCGCATGGCACGCCGGCGTCACTGGATGTCAATGAGGACCCCAGAGTCAGTCAGTTCATGCATGGTGAGCCGGACGGCCCTGTGCCGTTTCACTATCCTGGCAACACCCTTTACCGAGACATTCTCGGTCACGATCCAGCAAGCGGGGCAGGGTAAATGCAGTCAAGACTCTTACAGTGGGTAGCGCCTATCACGCGATTGGGGCGCAAGGGATGCGAGATGGTGGAAGCGCTGGGGCGCGCGGCAGTGTTTCTCGCGCAGTCGGCGGTCGGGGTGCCTTCCCGTGAAGGGTGGGCTCTGTGGCTTCGTCAAATGCATTTTGTCGGCGTGCTTTCTCTGGCTATCGTGCTGGTGTCTGGACTGTTCATCGGCATGGTGCTGGCGCTTCAGGGCTACACCATTCTGGTGGACTTTGGTGCCGAGCAGGCATTGGGGCAGATGGTGGCGCTGTCCTTGCTGCGAGAGCTGGCCCCGGTGGTGGCAGCGCTGCTTTTTGCAGGGCGGGCCGGTTCGGCGTTGACTGCCGAAATTGGTTTGATGAAGGCCACTGAACAGTTGACCAGCATGGAAATGATTGGCGTTGACCCGCTGCGTCGCGTAGTGGCCCCGAGGCTTTGGGCCGGATTCGTGGCGCTGCCGATCCTCACGGTGGGGTTCAGTGTGGTCGGTATCTGGGGCGGCTATCTGGTCGGCGTCGAGTGGCTGGGCGTTTTCGAAGGCTCTTACTGGAGCAACATGCAGTCCAGCGTCTCGTTCATCAATGATGTCGGTAACGGCATGATCAAGAGTCTGGTGTTTGCCCTGGTGGTGACCTGGATCGCCGTTTTCCAAGGGTATGATCTGATTCCCACGTCCGAAGGCATTTCTCGGGCGACCACCCGTACGGTGGTGTACTCATCGCTGGCGGTGTTGGGGCTGGATTTCGTTTTAACCGCCGTCATGTTCGGCGGCCTTCAATAGCTGGGGTGGTGTCATGAAGCGCAGTAAAACCATGGAGTTTGGCGTTGGTCTGTTCATGTTGGCGGGGATCATCGGCCTGGTCTTTCTGGGGCTGAGAGTCAGCGGTTTGACGCTTTCGGGCGCGTCTGACACGTTCCGCCTGGAAGCCAACTTCTCCAATATCGGCGGCCTCAAGCCGCGTGCCCGTGTCACCATGGCGGGCGTGACCGTTGGACGTGTCGAGGCCATCGAGCTGGACCGGGAGTGGTACGACGCACGCGTGGTGCTGAGCCTGAACAGTGACCTGGAAGGCCAGCTTTCGCAGGATACCACGGCGGCCATTCTGACGGCTGGGCTGCTGGGTGAGCAGTATATTGGTTTGAGTGTGGGCGGTGCCCCTGAGGTGCTGGAAGACGGTGACACGATTCGCGACACGCAATCGGCCCTGGTGCTGGAAGAACTTATTCAGCAGTTTGTGTCCAATATGGTCAGCAACTAAGCATCCATGGTGATGGTGCGTGATTACAGAGGTGTAACGATGCAAAAGATGGCAGCAACTTTTTCCCGCTGGTTTGCCCTGGCCCTGCTATTGATGGCTTTGCCTGCCTTGGCCAAGGCGCAGTCTCAGTCGCCCGAACAGATGATTCGCGACAACATCGAAGGGTTCATGGCGCAAATCGAAGGGCGTGAAGACTACTATGCCAACAATCTCGATGAGCTGAAGGCGCTGGTCAACGATAGCCTGGATGACATTGCCGATTTCCGTTATATCGGTGCCAGCGTCATGGGCAGCTATTTCCGCAATGCCACGCCAGAGCAGCGCAGCCGCTTTGCGGATGTCTTCCGTCAGACGCTGATCGATACCTACACGCGTGGTCTGGTGACCTTCGACTACGACGAGCTGCGTGTGTTGAGCCAACAGCGTGCCCAGCGTCACGAAGATCAGGCCAGCGTCGATATGGAAGTGGTGGCCAACAATGGTCAGGTCTACCCGGTCAGCTACAGCCTGCGCCTGGCCAATGGTGAATGGCGCGTGGTCAACGTGATCGTCAATGGTATCAACCTGGGCCTCACGTTCCGCAATCAGTTCGATCAGGCCATGCGTGAAAACAATCGCGATTACGATGCGGTCATTCGCGGCTGGTCGCCGGATATCGGCGTCGAAGAGCTGGAGCAAGGGGGCGATGCGTGAGCACGCTGCTCGACCGCCCGAATGTCTCACTGGCCGAGCAACCGGATGGGCTGGTGGTGTCCGGTGACTTGAGCATGAACGCCGCCGCCGATGTGGCGGCGGCAGGAGTAAGCTGGCTGCGAACCACCCGAGCCACGTCGGTTCAGTTCGACTTCAGCGGTGTCGATGGAGCCAGTAGTGCTGCCTTGAGCGTGATGTTCGAGTGGCTGAGAGCGAGCCAGGTCAGGCAGTTGCCGGTGAGCGCGATCGTGCTATCGCCGCCGCTCCAGCGTCTGGCGACGCTGGCAGAGCTGGAGCCCTTGATAGCTCAGCACAGCCCCGTACAGTAATCCTTCTCCATAAAGCAGCCTACGGGCTGCTTTCTTCTATCCGTCATGCTGCCAACATCGCCAAGCGTGATGCTTTTCTTTATCATGTGGCCTTTCCGCACATTCTTTTCATGACCCCAAAGGAGTTTCCTGGCTTATGCAACCCAACGAGGTCAAAGCACTGCTTGAATCCCGCATCGATGGGTGTGAGTTTCACATCCAGGGAGAAGGCTGCAATTTTCAGGTTATTGCGGTTGGCGAAGCCTTTGAAGGTCTTTCACCCGTAAAGCGCCAGCAACTGGTCTACGCCGCGCTGAGTGATGAAATCGCGTCCGGTGCCCTCCACGCTATCAGCATCAAAACGTTTACCCCGACGCAGTGGCAAACTGCATCGCAAAGCGCTGAGTAACGGCCTGCCCATGGATAAGCTGATTATTACCGGCAACGGTTGCGTTGACGGAGAAGTGTGGGCCAGTGGCGCCAAGAACGCGGCGCTGCCCATTCTGTGTGCCAGCCTGTTGGCCGATGGCCCCGTCGTGATCGGTAATTTGCCGCACTTGCAGGATATCACCACGACGCTGGAGCTGTTGGGCCGGATGGGCGTCGAGCCCGTCATGGGCGAGAAGCTGAGCATTCAGTTGGATGGCTCTCAAGTGACCCAGTGCCATGCGCCTTACGAGCTGGTCAAGAAAATGCGCGCCTCGATCCTGGTGCTGGGTCCGTTGTTGGCGCACTTCGGCAAGGCCGACGTCTCGCTGCCTGGCGGGTGTGCCATTGGTTCGCGCCCGGTGGATCTGCATCTGCGTGGTCTGGAGGCCATGGGTGCCGAAATCCACGTGGAAGCGGGCTATATTCGTGCGCGCGTAGATGGACGCCTCAAGGGTGCCACGATCTTCTTCGATACGGTGACCGTGACAGGCACCGAGAACCTGCTGATGGCCGCGACCCTGGCCGATGGCCGTACCATTCTTGAAAATGCTGCTCGTGAGCCCGAGGTCGTGGACCTTGCCGAGTGCCTGATCAAGATGGGCGCGAAGATCAAGGGGCATGGCACCGATACCATCATCATCGATGGGGTGCCTTCCCTGCACGGCTGTGAACACGATGTGATGCCGGACCGTATCGAAACCGGAACGTTTCTGGTGGCGGCCGCCATGACCGGTGGGCGTGTCAAGGTCAAGCGCACTCGCGCCGATATCCTCGAAGCGGTGTTGGCCAAGCTGGAAGAGGCCGGTGCCGAGATCACCAGTGGTGACGACTGGATCGCGCTGGATATGCACGGCAAGCGCCCCAAGGCCGTCAACATTCGCACGGCGCCGTATCCGGCATTTCCCACCGACATGCAGGCGCAGTTCGTGGCCATGAACGCGGTGGCAGAAGGGCACTCGCGTGTCGTGGAAACGATCTTCGAGAACCGCTTCATGCATGTGCAGGAGCTCAATCGCATGGGCGCCAATATCGTGCTGGAAGGTAACGCTGCGCTCATCCAGGGCGTCGACAAGCTGTCCGGTGCACCGGTCATGGCGACGGATCTGCGTGCCTCGGCGTCTCTGGTGATTGCGGCCATGATGGCCGAAGGCGAGACGCTGGTGGATCGTATTTATCATATCGATCGCGGTTATGAGTGTATCGAGGAAAAACTTCAGCTGCTGGGGGCGAAGATTCGTCGCATTCCCGGCTAAGCCATGTGACCAACCATTGGCCTTACATCATGAGTAAGCAACTGATCCTGGCCCTTTCGAAAGGGCGTATTCTGGACGAAACGCTGCCGCTGTTGGCAGATGCGGGCATAACGCCCGCAGAAGATTTGAGCAAGAGTCGCAAGCTGCTGTTCGATACCAACCTGCCGGATGTGAAACTGGTCATCATTCGCGCCACCGATGTGCCTACCTATGTGCAGTTAGGAGCTGCCGATGTGGGCGTGGCGGGCAAGGATGTGCTGCTGGAGCACGGTGCCGATGGGCTGTACGAGCCGCTGGATCTGGACATTGCTCGCTGCAAGCTGATGACGGCAGGCGTGACCGGGCAACCACCGGCACGAGCTCGTCGCCGGGTGGCGACCAAGTTCGTCAACGTGGCGCGCCGCTACTACGCCGAGCAGGGCATTCAGGCAGAGGTGATCAAGCTGTACGGCGCCATGGAGCTGGCGCCGTTGATGAACCTCGCCGATGAAATCGTCGATATCGTCGATACCGGCAATACGCTGCGTGCCAATGGCATGGAGCCAAGGGAATTGATTGCCCATATCAGTACCCGTCTGGTGGTCAACAAGGCGGCCATGACCATGAAGCATGATCGTATCAAGCCGCTGTTGGCGCGTTTGGAAAGTGCCGTAAAGCAACGTCAATTGCAGCCTGCCGAATGACACGAGGTTTGCCATGAGTGAGACAACCACTGCCACCATTGCTCGGCTCTCTACCACTGAGCCGGGCTTCCATCGTCAGCTGGATACGCTGCTGGACTGGGAGGGCGTGTCCGATAGCGCCGTGCAGGCGCGTGTCGATGAAATACTGGCGGACGTCAAACAGCGCGGTGATCAGGCCGTCATCGATGCCACCAACCGCTTCGATCGGCTGGCCGTCGATTCCATGGAGCAATTGCGCCTGTCGCCCGAGCAGTTGAAAACGGCGTATGAGGGCCTGCCGTCGGAACAGCGTGAAGCGCTGGCCGTGGCAGCGGAGCGCATTCGTCGCTACCACGAGCGGCAGAAGCCGGAGTCCTGGCAGTATCAAGAGGCCGATGGCACGGTGCTGGGACAAAAGGTGACGCCACTGGACCGCGCTGGTATCTATGTGCCGGGCGGCAAGGCGGCCTATCCTTCTTCGGTACTGATGAATGCGATACCCGCCCACGTGGCTGGCGTGCGTGAGATCGTCATGGTGGTGCCGACCCCTGACGGTGTGCTGAACGATCTGGTGCTGGCGGCGGCACACTTGGCCGGTGTCGATCATGTCTTCACCATCGGTGGGGCGCAGGCCGTTGCAGCATTGGCTTATGGCACCCAGAGCGTACCCCGTGTCGACAAGATCGTGGGCCCTGGCAACATTTACGTGGCCACCGCCAAGCGTGCGGTATTCGGGCAGGTAGGCATCGACATGATTGCCGGGCCGTCAGAAATCATGGTGGTCTCCGATGGGCAGACCGACCCTGATTGGTTGGCCATGGATCTGTTCTCCCAGGCCGAGCATGATGAAGATGCCCAGGCGATTCTGGTCAGTTGGGACGCCGAGCATCTGGATGCCGTCGCGGCTTCCATCGAACGGCTGCTGCCTACGCTGGAGCGCGAGGAGATTGCGCGTGCTTCGCTCAAGCGCCGGGGGGCGCTGATTCTCTGTCAGCACTCGGCCGACGCCGTCGAGATGATCAATCGCATAGCGCCGGAGCACCTGGAGCTCTCCGTGGCCGAGCCCGAGGCGTGGCTAGAGGAGATCCGCCATGCAGGCGCCATCTTCATGGGGCGTCATACGTCGGAGGCCTTGGGCGACTACTGCGCGGGTCCCAATCACGTGCTGCCGACGTCCGGCACGGCGCGTTTCTCGTCACCGCTGGGGGTTTATGACTTCCAGAAGCGCTCTTCGATCATTCACTGCTCTCCTGAAGGAGCGTCCGAACTGGGCAAAGTGGCGTCGATCCTCGCCCGAGGCGAATACCTGACGGCGCATGCACGCTCGGCCGAGTATCGTATTCGCAGCAAGTGAGGTATGGGTGGAGCGGCTTCAGGAGCCGCTCTGCCGATCTTCGGACGTCGCATTGGTGGGCACGGGGCGCTCGCCCACTTCCAGGGTGACTTCCATGCGCTCACCGCTGCGCACGATGGTCAGCGGTAGCTTGGTACCCGGTGGGATAGAGGCAATCTCGCTCATGGTGGCGCGTGCATCCATGATGACCTGGTCGTCGATGGAAAGCAGCACATCGCCGGGCTGCAGCCCTGCCTCTGCTGCTGGCCCACCGCTGACCACGCCAGCCACGATGACGCCTTGGGGAGTGCGTAACCCAAACGAGGCGGCCAGTTCCCGCGATAACGCCTGAGCCTCGATGCCCAGCCAGCCGCGAATCACCCGGCCGCGGGTGACCAGTTCGTCGAGGATGCTGTGGGCAAGGTTGGCCGGAATGGCGAAACCGATTCCCTGTGAGCCTCCCGAGCGTGAAAAGATCGCCGTATTGATGCCCACCAGTGCGCCGTCAGGATTGACCAGCGCCCCGCCCGAGTTGCCCGGATTGATGGCCGCGTCGGTTTGAATGAAATCTTCGTAGGCATTCAGCCCTAGGTGGCTGCGTCCCGTGGCGCTGATGATGCCCATGGTCACCGTCTGCCCCACGCCGAAGGGGTTGCCTATTGCCAGCGCCACATCGCCCACGGCCACTTCCTTCGAGTCGGCCAGTTCGATCACGGGCAGGTTGTCCAGTTGAATGCGCAACACTGCCAGATCGCTTTCCGGGTCGGTGCCAATCACTTGGGCCAGGGTTTCGCGGCCATCGCGCAGCGCCACTTGTATCTGGTCGGCGCCGCTGATCACGTGATGATTGGTAAGCACATAGCCGTCGTCACTGACGATGACCCCGGAGCCCAGGCTGGACAGCATGCGCTGGTGGGTCGTCGCATCGTCGCCGCC
The DNA here is from genome assembly GCF_014651795.1 of Vreelandella hamiltonii. Classification (NCBI taxonomy): domain Bacteria; kingdom Pseudomonadati; phylum Pseudomonadota; class Gammaproteobacteria; order Oceanospirillales; family Halomonadaceae; genus Vreelandella; species Vreelandella hamiltonii. The sequence goes on from NZ_BMXO01000003.1 coordinate 190,939, forward strand.
GAAAAATTGCTGGAAGAATGGGTCGGACATCAGCGGGTGCTGGTCCCGTGACACGATGCGCGACGAGTAGATGTTGACCACCGCTGGCGCGGCCTGATTGACAGCGTTGGCGTAGCTGGCCGGACCCTGGCTGCGAGAGAGCGGTGCTGCCTGACGGATATCTGGGGCAGGGCGGTTGGCCGTTGGTTGGTTGCCAGTCGCGACCAGTGCAGGCTGTGGCTCGACGGTGGTGGGCGTCGCCTGACGAAACGGGTTGGGAATCTGCTGGGGGAAGGCCAGCAGAATGACTGCGGCCAGCAGAAGGCCCGTGGTAATGGGCCAGAGATAGGGCAGCACAAAGCGGTGCATGCAAGCATTCCTCAGCGGATGGCGGTCTTCAGCAGGTCGCGAGGTTCGCGATAACGTGCAGCGAGTTTACAATAGACGATATGGTAACACTTTACGCTGCGCTTCCCCACGGGGCAGCGGCAACTATTAAGGAGACCACGTGAACCATCGCGATCAACTCGTCGCTGCTTGTGACCACCAGCTCCGCGCTGGCCAATTCAAGGATTACACCATCAATGGCCTGCAAGTCGAAGGGCGAGAGGAAGTGCGGCGGGTCATGACCGGCGTGACGGCCTGCCAGGCGTTGCTCGACGAGGCGGTGGCCTGGCAGGCGGATCTGGTACTGGTACATCACGGCTATTTCTGGAAGAACGAGCCAGTAGCGATTACCGGGATGAAGCAGAAGCGCATCAAGACGCTGATGGCCCACGACATGAGTTTGCTGGCGTATCACCTGCCGCTGGATGCCCATGCAGAGCTGGGCAATAACGCCGAATTGGCGCGGCGCCTGGGATGGAAGGTCGAGGGGTGTCTGGACGGCGAGCTGGGCGAAGGGTTGCTGTGGTCCGGGCGTCTGGTGACGCCGCAGCCGCTGACCACGTTGGCCGATCAGTTGAGCCATACCCTGCAGCGTCAGGCGCTGGTCGTCGAGGCACCGCTGGCGGGGCCGGTGGAGCGAATTGCCTGGTGCACGGGTGGGGCGCAGGACATGATCACTGCTGCCCACGAGGCGGGTGCTCAGGTATTCGTATCAGGGGAGATTTCCGAACGCACTACGCATCTGGCGCGTGAGCTGGGTATTCATTACATCGCGGCAGGGCACCATGCCACTGAGCGCTACGGGGTGCAGGCCTTGGGCGAGTGGTTGGCGGGCCAGTTCGATATCGAGCATCGTTTCGTGGATATCGACAACCCGGCCTGACTCGGAGAAAAGTGACGTGCGACCAGGGCGCTCAGGGGCGCCCTGGTGAGCGTAGATCAGTAGCGTGGAGGTTGCACCAGTGTATCGCTGTCTGATTTCTGATGCTCTTTCAGCCCGAAGTCTTCGGAAAGCGTGCCGTTCTTGCCAGCCGCGTAATCGCGGGGCATGGCAAGGTCGGCATCGTTTTCTGCCGTGGCCGCTGCTTTGTGATGGGAGGCCTTGACGCTGGTGAGCTGCCATTGAGCCGCCTCGTCGGCGATCCGGACTTCGATTTGGTCCGCCTCCTGACGAATGCTGTCAAGACGTTGCTGGATGCCCGTCAGGCTGCTGCCCATGGCTTTTTTCAGTTCCGCGATCTTGTGCTCGCGCTCCAGTAGCGTTTGCTTCAGCGCAGCCATGTCTTTCTCGCTCTTGCTGAACAGGCGATAGCAGGCAAGGCCAATGAGAAAGCCAACGACGAGACCTACAACGGCAAAAATGATTGGCGAGCTTGCTTCCACGGTATTCTCCCTGATAGTGGTGCGCGCCATGTCATCGATGGCATGGCGTCACCGATCGCATGGCTGCATGGTCAGCCCCATTATAGGCGCGTCACGGCTGGTTGGGTCAATCCGCTCATGCGCTTAGCGCTCAGTCGGCGTATAATTAGGCTCTTTTTATCGGTCAGGCCGGTGCTCGGCGGATGTGCAGGTGCGCGTCGATGCATACGCCTGGCTACGCGCTGCGGGAGCATCTTCATGTCATCAGTATCTGCACGTCAGGCGTCTGAACACCCCCGTCGCCTGACGCCACTGGAGCGTTATCAGCAGGATTTGACGCGCAGTGACTTTCAATACGACCCGGCTCAGGAGCAGGCGGTCAAGCATCTTCAGCGTCTTTACGATGACCTGCTGTCGACCACCACCACCACCGTGCCCAAAGCAGTGGTCGCCAGTAAAGGCTTGAAGGCGAAGATGGCGGGGCTGCTGGGCAAGCGCAGCGAGCCAGACAAGCCCCCGGTGCCCCAGGTGAAGGGGCTCTACTTTTGGGGTGGGGTCGGACGTGGCAAGACCTACCTGGTGGATACGTTTTATGACGCCTTGCCCTTCCCTGAAAAAATGCGCACGCACTTTCATCGGTTCATGCAGCGGGTGCATAACGAGCTGACGCACTACAAGGGCGAGAAGAACCCGCTGACGCTGATTGCCGGCAAGTTTGCAACCGAAGCCAGGGTGATCTGCTTCGACGAATTTTTCGTCAAGGACATCACGGATGCCATGATCCTGGCCAATCTCATGGAGGCGCTGTTCGAGCGTGGTGTCGTGCTGGTGGCGACCTCCAATATCGTGCCCGACGATCTCTACAAGGATGGTCTGCAGCGCGCTCGGTTCCTGCCCGCCATCGAACTGGTCAATCGCCACTGTGACGTCGTGAATGTAGACTCCGGCATCGATTATCGGTTACGGGCGCTGGAGCGTGCGGAGATCTTCCATGCGCCGCTGGATGAGGCTGCCGACAAAGAGCTGGCGCGCAGCTTCAAGGAGATTGCCGGTCAGGCGGGAGAAGAGGGCGCGCCGCTGGAAATCAACCGCCGTGTGCTGAAAACGCGTCGACTGCATGAGGATGTCGTCTGGTTCGAATTTGCCGAACTGTGTGACGGGCCGCGTAGTCAGAACGACTATATCGAGCTTGCTCGAGAGTTTCATACCGTGCTGGTGGCCAATGTGCCGCGCATGGATGCCAAGCGCGACGACCAGGCGCGCCGCTTCATCAATATGGTGGACGAGTTTTATGATCGGGGCGTCAAGCTCTTGATGTCGGCAGAAGTGCCCGTCGAGTCGCTTTACAGTGACGGCAAGCTGACCTTCGAATTTCAGCGGACGCTGTCTCGCCTGCAGGAGATGCAGTCGCGGGAGTATCTGGCGCTGCCGCACAAACCCTGAGCGCCTCTGTTGCCTGAGTGCGATGCCAAGGGCGTGCGAGAAAAGTGAAGATGGCACTTAACTTGTCCACTCACTTGCTGTAGAATGCCGCCTCGCTGTACGTTGTAGTCTTTTTCTGGCTGCAACCAAAAAGAATAGGGATGGTGCTTCGCTATCAAGTGGCGCAAGTTGCCCAACACACTTAATCTGGTGATTTCATCCATGAAGACGTTCAGTGCTAAGCCGCAGTCCGTCCAGCGCGACTGGTATGTTGTCGACGCTACGGACAAAACGCTCGGTCGTCTGGCAACCGAGATTGCTCGCCGCCTGCGTGGCAAGCATAAGCCCGAATTTACCCCTCACGTTGATACCGGCGACTACATCGTTGTCATCAATGCCGAGAAAGTCCAGGTGACCGGTAACAAGGCGAAGGCCAAGACCTACTACCGCCACACTGGCTACCCGGGCGGTCTGCGCTCCATGACCTTCGACAAGATGCTGGATCACGCTCCCGAGCGCATCATCGAGTCTGCTGTCAAGGGCATGCTGCCGAAAGGCCCGCTGGGTCGCGCCATGTATTCCAAGTTGAAAGTGTACGCCGGTGCCGAGCATCCGCATGCTGCCCAGCAGCCGCTTGAACTGAACATCTGAGGAAATCTTCGCCATGACACAGCAGTATTACGGTACCGGGCGCCGCAAGACTTCCACCGCTCGTGTGTTCCTGAAGCCGGGCTCCGGCAAAATCACCGTCAACAACCGTGAGCTCGACGAGTACTTCGGTCGCGTTACCGGTCGCATGGTTGTTCGTCAGCCCCTCGAGCTGACCGAGACTCTCAACCAGTTCGACGTGTATGTGACCGTCGAAGGTGGTGGTGGCTCTTCACAAGCTGGCGCCATCCGTCACGGCATTACGCGTGCCCTGATGAACTACAACGAAGACCTGCGCCCGACTCTGCGCGCCGCTGGCTACGTCACCCGTGACGCACGTCAGGTGGAGCGTAAGAAAGTCGGTCTGCGCAAGGCGCGTCGTCGTCCGCAGTTCTCCAAGCGTTAATTTTACGCTATGTGGCAAAAACGCCCAGGTCCAGGACCTGGGCGTTTTTTATTGGAATATCAAAAAATTATAGTACCTGTACCACCATGGTCCGGGGCGGTTGTTCTTGTGCAGAGCGCTTTGTTTTTTTAACATAGGGCGTATTTGATATTCGTCGCCGCAAGACGCCTTTGCGGCGAAACGGGTAAGCTGATGGGAGAAACCAGAAATGGCAGATAACGGCGTAAACAAAGGCCGGCGCCGTTTCCTCGTGGGCGCCACCTCCGTTGTGGGGGCGGTGGGCGCTGTCGGGGTTGCGGTCCCCTTTGTGGCATCCTGGCAGCCTAGTGCCAGTGCGTTGGCGGCCGGTGCGCCGGTTCGAGCTAACTTTTCCAAGCTCGAACCGGGGCAGCGTGTCACCATCGAGTGGCGCGGGCGGCCGGTATGGATCATCAACCGTACGCCTGAGATGATTGAGCGTACAGAGAGTCTGGACCCGTCTCGCTTGCGGGACCCGGATTCCGAGGAGGAGCAGCAGCCTGCTTATATCACCGGTCCGTTGCGCTCTGTGCGCCCCGAGGTCGGTGTCATGGTTGGTGTATGTACCCACCTGGGTTGTTCTCCGCTGTACCGTCCCGAGCCCGAGGCCGCAGTTACCGACAACTGGCCGGGCGGTTTCTTCTGTCCTTGCCATGGTTCGTACTTCGATCTCGCCGGACGCGTCTTCAATAACGTACCTGCACCCACCAACCTTGAAGTGCCGCCCTATCGTTTCGAGGGTGAGGACATCATCGTTGGTGAAGACGAGGAGGCCGCGTAATGGGTAATCCTAATCGAGTCAAGGCTGAACGCGGCATCATGCGCTGGGTGGACGACCGCTTCCCCGCAACGCAAATGATGCAAGACCACCTCACCAAGTACTACGCACCGAAGAACTTCAACTTCCTCTACATCTTTGGTGTATTGGCGTTGCTGGTGCTGGTCAACCAGATTCTAACCGGTGTCTGGCTGACCATGAGCTACAACCCCACGGCGGAAGGCGCTTTCCGCTCCGTGGAATACATCATGCGTGACGTCGAGTACGGCTGGATCATCCGCTATATGCACTCGACCGGCGCCTCTGCCTTCTTTGTCGTCATTTACATGCATATGTTCCGTGCATTGATGTACGGATCTTACAAGGCTCCGCGTGAGCTGGTCTGGATCTTCGGCATGGCCATCTATCTGCTGCTGATGGCAGAGGCCTTCATGGGCTATCTGTTGCCCTGGGGGCAGATGTCCTACTGGGGGGCTCAGGTCATCATCTCGCTGTTCGCGACCATTCCCGGCATTGGCCCGGATCTGGCACAGTGGATTCGCGGTGACTTCCTGATTTCCGGTATCACGTTGAACCGCTTCTTTGCCCTGCACGTGGTGGCGCTGCCTATCGTAATTCTGGCGCTGGTCGTGCTGCATATCATTGCCCTGCATGAAGTTGGCTCCAACAACCCCGATGGCATCGAGATCAAGGAAAAGAAAGACGAAACCGGCAAACCGCTGGACGGCATTCCTTTCCATCCGTACTACACCGTGAAAGATCTGGTGGGTGTGGCGGTCTTCCTGTTCGTTTTTGCGGTGGTGCTGTTCTACTTCCCGGAAGGGGGTGGTTACTTCATCGAGCGTCCCAACTTCGAGCCTGCGAACCCGATGGTAACGCCTGATCACATTGCGCCGGTGTGGTACTTCACGCCGTTCTATGCCATCTTGCGAGCCATTACCTTCGACTTCCTGGGGTTGCGTGCCGAGTTCCTGGGCGTGCTGGCCATGGGTGGCGCTATCGCCATCCTGTTCGTACTGCCCTGGTTGGATCGTAGTCCGGTCAAGTCCATGCGTTACAAAGGTTGGTTGTCGCGTATTGCGCTCATCATCTTTGCGATCAGCTTTGTGATCCTGGGGGTTCTGGGTGCCATTCCGGCGACTCCGCTGCGTACGCTGGTTGCCCAGATCTGTACGGTGCTCTACTTCGCCTTCTTCATTCTGATGCCGGTGTACACCAGTATCGAGAAGACTAAACCCGTTCCTGAAAGGGTGACTGGCTAATGAAAAAGCAACTGTTCGCACTGCTGTTCGCGCTGCTGCCTTTGATGGCGGTCGCAGCGCCAGGGCCTGATGTGCCTTACTCCATGACGCCGGATCTGCATGATCAGGAGTCTCTGCAGCGTGGTATGCAGCTCTACGTCAACTACTGCATGGGATGTCACTCGCTGGAGCATCAGCGCTTCTCCCGTGCAGCAAATGATCTGGGCATGCCGCAGGACCTGGTCGAAGAGAACCTGATTTTCTCTTCATCGCTGGGTTACAACGACCTGATGCACATCGCCATGCTGCCGGAAGATGGTGAAAGCTGGTTCGGCGCTGCGCCGCCTGATCTGACGCTGCATGGTCGTCTGCGCGGTCCCGACTGGATCTACTCCTACCTGCTGAGCTTCTACCGTGACCCGAGCCGTCCACTGGGCGTCAATAACGCGGTATTTGATCTGGTGGCCATGCCCAACGTGCTGGAGCCGCTGCAGGGTGTTCAGGAGATGGTCTGCTCGGAAACCGACCAGCCGGTAGCAGGGCAGTCGCCCGACCCGCTATCTGGCAAGTACCAGTCTTGTGAAGTGCTGCAAGTCACTCAGCCAGGTTCCATGGAGCCTGCCGAGTTCGAGGAAGCCGTCTATGACCTGACCAACTTCCTGGCCTACGTCGGTGAGCCTTCCAAGCTGCAGGCTCAGGCACTGGCGCCCAAGGTGCTGATCTTCATCTTTATCTTTGGTGTGATCGCCTACCTGCTCAAGCGTGAGTACTGGCGGGATGTTCACTAAGCATTAGCCTATGCTTGGTGGGCGGGGCGCACGGCGAAAGCCGTGCGCCCTTTGTTTGTTTATGTGCCCCCAGGGGCTTTGCGTCGCTTTACCATAAAAGGCGGCGGGCGTGTTACTATCGTCTATTGTTTTGATGCGAGGATGCTTTCATGGGTGTTGTGGCCAAGCGGTCGTCAATGATCTTTTACTCAGGTAATGATGATCATTTCAGTCATCGTGTGCGCATTGTTCTGGCTGAAAAGGGAGTGGCGGTCGATATCGTCGATGTTGCTGAGGAACAGCCACCTGAAGAGTTAGCGGACCTCAACCCGTACAACAGTGTTCCCACGCTGCTGGATCGTGATCTGGTTCTCTATGAGTCCAAGGTCATGATGGAGTATCTGGATGAGCGCTTTCCTCATCCGCCGCTGTTGCCCGTCTACCCAGTGGCACGTGCTCAAAGTCGGCTGTGGATGCACCGTATCGAACGCGAATGGTGCCCGATGCTCGAGCTGATCCGCACGGGTGGCAAGAAAGAGGCAGACAAGGCGCGTAAAGAGCTGCGCGAAAGCCTGATCGGCATTTCGCCCATCTTCGAAGATATGCCGTATTTCATGAGCGAAGAGTTTACGCTGGTGGATTGCTGTCTGGCGCCCATCCTTTGGCGTCTGCCCGAGCTCAATATCGAGCTGCCGGAGAAGCAGGTGAAGCCGCTGCTGAACTACATGTCGCGCGTATTCGAGCGTGAAGCGTTCAAGGCCTCCTTGAACGAGCGTGAAAAAGAGATGCGCGCCTGAATTCATATGGCCCCTAGCCTGATGGGCAGGGGCCTCACTTGTCAGGAGGAGGGAGACTTATGAAGTCGAGCCGTCCCTATCTCGCCCGAGCCTTGTACGAATGGCTTCTGGATAACGAGCTAACGCCTTACCTGGTGGTGGATGCCACGCAGCCGGGCGTGGAAGTGCCGCGTCAGTTCGTTCAGAACGGTCAGATCGTGCTCAATGCAGCGCCAACGGCGGTGCGCGATCTGTTCATGGAGAACCAGGCGATTGGTTTCAGCGCTCGCTTTGGGGGTCAGCCCATGCAGGTGATGATCCCCATCCCTGCGCTCATCGCTATCTACGCCCGTGAAAACGGGGCGGGCATGGTCTTTGGCCATGAGCCGGAACTGGATGCCGACGAGCTGGAGGGGGGTGACGAATCCTCTGCTGATGAGGCTGCACGGCCCGAGCTGACCTTGACGGAAGCGCCTTCCAAAGAGGTGTCAGATGCACCGGCTGAAACTGAAAAGCCCAGGAAGAAACCGGCTCTCAGAGTGGTCAAGTAGCCGGGCTTTTAGCCTGGTTATGGCTAAGTGGCCATGACTAAAAAAGCCTCGCCAGTCACGCTGGCGAGGCTTTTTATTGCCAGGATGAAGCTCAGTTCAGGTAATCGAAGACCTTGACGATGCGCTGAATGCCGGCGACGCCGGACACCGCATTGACGATTCGGTCGGCTTCCTCACGAGTGACCATGCCCATCAGGTACACGGTGGCATTCTCAGTGGTGACTTTCAGCTTGGAAGAGTCGATCTGATCATTGGTGGCAAGGTGGCTGATGACATTGGTGGTCAACCAGGTGTCGACCAGACGTTGGCTGGCGGGCAGGTTGGCTGCAATGGTCAGTTCGTTGTGCAGCTGATTGACGCCGCGCAAATTGGAGGCCACGTTGCCTGCCATGGTTTTCAGTTCATCGCTAGGTACCTGGCCGACCAGCAGCAAGGTGCCGTTGTAGCTATGGGCACGAATCCGCGCGTCGCCCAGCCGAGCATCGGAGCGTGACAGAGAGCGCTCCACTTCGCGTTCGATGGTGGCATCCACGGCCTGGACATCGCTGCTGCGCTGGCCGTAGTTGGAGGGGTTGGAGCCGCTGTTGTTGGCACAGCCGCTGAGCAGAACCGCGCCGCACAGCGTAGCGACCAGGAGGGAGCGAGAAGAAAAACGTAGGGCCATTGAGATGACTCCTTTATCGATATAATTCGTTGACCTGAGCGCGCTGTCAGGCAGCGCCGCCAAACAGCTGTTCGTCAATTAAATCACACAGACAGTGAATGACCAGTAGATGGACTTCCTGTATGCGGGCCGTCGAGGTGGCGGGCACGCGTATTTCACAGTCATCCTGGCCAAGCAGCGACGCCATGTTGCCACCGTCACGCCCTGTGAGAGCCACCACTGTCATGTCGCGATCATGGGCGGCCTGGATGGCTTGCACGATATTGGCGGAGTTGCCGCTGGTCGAGATGGCCAGCAGGACATCGCCTGGTTGACCCAGCGCACGAATCTGTTTGGAAAATACTTCGTTGTAGCTGTAGTCGTTGGCGATGGAGGTAAGCGTCGACGTGTCGGTGGTCAATGCCAGCGCAGGCAGGCTGGGGCGCTCGCGCTCGAAGCGGTTGAGCAGTTCCGAAGAGAAGTGCTGGCTGTCGCCTGCGCTGCCGCCATTGCCGCAGGCCAGGATCTTGCCTTCATTGACCAGGCACTGAACCATCATTTGGCTGGCCACTTCGATAAACGGTGGTAGCACCTCGCTGGCATAGGTTTTGGTGTCAATGCTGGCATTGAAGTGGTTGAGAATGCGAGATTGAAAGTCCATCAGGGCTTCCCGGTTATAGAGTGTTAATAAGCGTCAAAAGCCGCTTGTTCCCATTCGAACGTCAGCTCGGGTGGCATGCCTGTGATCGCTAGAATATCAAAGCGGCAGGGGCAGTCGAGGCCATGCCTTGCAATATAAAGCGTGGCAGCCTTTACCAGGCGGCGACGTTTCTGTGCCGTCACGGTCTCCAGTGGATGCCCGTGCTCCGTGGTGGCGCGGTGTTTGACCTCGATGAACACCAGAATATCCCGATCATACATGATCAGGTCCAGTTCGCCGCCCTTCACGTGGTGGTTGCTGGCCACCAGCCGAAGGCCTTTCTCCTGCAGCCATTGAGCGGCGATTCGCTCAATGGCTGCTCCTCGGTAGCGTGCGCTTTGCGGGCTACGGCGCATTGCCCAAGAGGCCAGGGGTCAGGATGGGCGCGGGCGTGCCGTTCTGGAATTTTGCCCACGGGAGTTCACGGTGGATGCGGCCGTCGCTGGCCAATGACATGCGACCGGTGCTGCCGTTCAGGCCGTTGATGTCAGCCAGATCCGACATGCGTTTGGCCAGCTCGTAGGCATCGACGCCCATGGCCATGAGACGGAACATGGAGGCGTCGGACTCGTCGCGCAGCTGTTGGTAGGTGGTGTAGAAGGGCAGGGCTTCTTCTCCGCCGACGGCTGCGTCAGGAATCTGCCAGGGGATGTCCATGAACATGACGTCGTTGAGGTCCTGGTCCAGGCGCGTTTGCCGGCGGCCTTCATGCAGGTGCGAGGTGGCGTAGATCGGCAGGTCAGGGGCGTAGTAGTAATCCATGGTGGGCGGTACCTGGCGTGCATAGTCAGGTAGGGCGAGTAGGAACAGGGCGTCGATGTTGCCCAGGCGAGCCCGTTCGCCGCTGACATTCAGCGCTGTTTGTACCGCATTGGACACCGGGCTGCTCGGGTTGTAGCGCACGGCGTTGGTGACTTCGCCGCCCAGACGCTGGTACTCGTTCCAGAAGGCTTCGCCTACTCGGCGGCCCCAGTCATTATCCGGCACCATGACGGCTACCTGGCGGTGCCCGTCCTGATAAGCACGGCGAGCTGCCTGGCGCGCTTCGTCTTCCGCTGACAGGCCATACTGCAGCAGGCGCTGGGCCTGGTTACTGGAGTTGTGCCCATAGTTGAGCGCCAGCGTAGGAAGTGGAACGCTGTCGCGCTCCTCCAGCTGGGTCACCTGCTCCTTGTCGAGTGGGCCGATCAATAGCTGTGCGTTCATTTGTTCGGCACGGCTGTAGATTTCATCCAGAGAGTACTGGGAGGCGTCGATGAAGGTCAGCTGTACGCCATCATTGCTGATTTCGTTGTGGCGGCGCATGGCAGTGGTCAGCGTGCCGGCCACGCTGCTCAGAGGGCCGGATTCCGGCAGGGCTACGGCGATGCGTCGCACGTCGGTGCCTTCCAGCTCCGGCAGCGCGACTTGCACGTCGTCAGGGCGTTGGTCCAGCGCTTCCTGGGCCCATTGACGGCGCTCTGCCAGCGTTTGCTGCTGATTGGCCTGCATGGGCAGTTCGTCATCCAGTACTTGCGTGGCGCGCAGGACCGCTTGGGGGTCGTTCATGCCGCGGGCCAGTTCCGAGAACAGCATGGCCCAGCGCAAGCGATCGGTATCGCCCAGTTGGGCTTCATCGATGCTGCTGGCGGCCTCGAAAGCGCTCTCTCGCTGACCCTGGCGGGCCAGGATGTTGGCCGCTTCCAGGCGCGTTTGGGCAGCCTGTTCGGGAGCCTGCTGCTCTGCCTGGCTGAGCAGTCGTCCTGCGTCCTGGTCGGGGGCTCGGTCAACGACGCTGGGCGGCTGCATGGCACACCCGGTGATGAGAAGTGCCATGAAGGCAGTGGCCAACAGGCCACGAAGTGACTGTTTCATGTATCCTTCCTTAGTTTCCATTTGCGCTGTCGCGGCCTATGAGCAGGTTGATCTCACGTTGAGTAAGCATAGCGCACCGTCAGGGCAAGCTATTAATAAATCGGGAGTCACGATGACACACCAACCTCCGGGCACATTGTACGTGGTTGCTACGCCAATTGGGAATTTGGACGATCTGTCGCCTCGCGCCGCTCGGATACTTGCCAGTGTGGCACGCATCGCCGCTGAGGATACGCGGCATAGCGGGCGTTTGTTGGCCCATCTGGGGGTCAATACGCCCATGATATCACTGCATGAGCATAACGAGGCGCAGCGCGTGGATAGCCTGGATCGTTATCTCATGGCGGGGGAGGACATCGCTCTGATCAGTGATGCCGGCACGCCGCTGATCTGTGATCCGGGATTCGTGCTGGTGCGCGAGCTGCGTGCGCGTGGCCGTCATGTGGTGCCCTTGCCCGGTCCTTGTGCCTTGATCGCGGCGCTGTCGGCGGCTGGCCTGCCCACGGATCGCTTCACTTTTGGCGGTTTCTTGCCTGCCAGGTCCAGTGGCAGGCGCCAGGCGCTGGAGCGGTGGGTGGCCCGGGAGGAGACGCTGGTGTTTTACGAGTCGCCTCATCATATCCTGGCGACGTTGGAGGCGCTGGCAGAGCAGATGCCCGAGCGCAGCGTGGTGCTGGCCAGGGAGCTGACCAAGACTTTCGAGACGTTTTTGCAGGGAACGCCTGCGCAGCTGCTGGAACAGATGGAGCAGGATGCCAATCAGGCGCGTGGTGAGTTCGTGATCGTCATTGCCGGAGCGGCGCCCGTCGAGCGGGGTGATGAGCAGTCCGTGGAGGCAGATGCTCTGCTGGCGGCGCTATTGGCCGAAGGGGTCGGGGTCAAGCAGGGAGCGGCGGTGGCGACGCGATTGATGGGGGGGCGCAAGCAGCAGTGGTATGCCAGATTGCAGGCAATCAAAGGCGAGCATTGAGGCCAGGGCGGGGCGCTGGTATGCTTGCCGCCGGAGTTGGCCAGACAGTCGCCGCTAATATGCTCGCAAGAGCCGTTGGGGGAGGAAAGTCCGGGCTCCACAGGGCAGAGTGCCAGGTAACGCCTGGGCGGCGAGAGCCGACGGAAAGTGCAGCAGAGAGTAGACCGCCTAAGTTTCTGACATCAACCTCAGGAACCGGTAAGGGTGAAAGGGTGCGGTAAGAGCGCACCGCGCGCCTGGCAACAGTGCGTGGCATGGTAAACCCCACTCGGAGCAAGACCAAATAGGGACCCAATGGCGTGGCCCGCGCTGGGTCCGGGTAGGTTGCTTGAGCGCTGTGGTGACGCAGCGCCTAGAGGAATGACTGTCCACGACAGAACCCGGCTTATCGGCCGACTCCCCATTTCCATGAAAGGCGTGCAGGGCACGCCTTCCCAAATTTTGTGTGAGAGTAACATGCCTTCTGCCGACGCCGATCAGGTCGCTTCCCGTTTTCGTCATACCAGCGTGTTATTGGACGGGGCCGTCGATGCGTTGATCCATGATCCCGACGGTGTCTATCTGGACGGCACGTTCGGCCGCGGGGGGCACTCGCGTCTCATCCTGTCGCGGTTGAGTGAACAGGGCCGCTTGTTGGCCATGGACCGCGACCCACAGGCCATTGCCGCCGCTGCGGAAATCACCGACTCGCGTTTTGAGATCACTCGGCGTGAATTTGCGCGGTTGGCGGAGTTCGCCCAAGAGCAGGGCGTCCATGGCCGGTTGTCGGGCATCCTGCTGGATATCGGCGTGTCGTCGCCGCAGTTGGACGATCCCGAGCGTGGTTTCAGCTTCATGCGCAATGGCCCGTTGGACATGCGCATGGACCCCACGCAAGGCGAGAGTGCAGCAAGCTTTCTGGCCCGTGCCAGCGAATCCGAGATAGCCAGCGTCTTCAAGACCTATGGCGAAGAGCGCTACGCCAGGCGGTTGGCCAATGCCGTGGTCAAGCGGCGCGTCGAGCAACCTTTCACGCACACCGTGGATCTGGCCGACGTCCTCAAGGCAGCCCATCCCGCCTGGGAAAAGGGCAAGCACCCGGCGACCAAGGCGTTTCAGGGGCTGCGTATTTACCTCAACGGCGAGCTGGAACAGCTGGATGGCGCTTTGGAGGCGGCCCTGGAGGCCTTGGCGCCGGGTGGGCATCTGGTGGTCATCAGCTTTCATTCGCTGGAAGACCGTCGCGTCAAGCACTTCATTCGCCACCATGTCCGCGGAGATACCCATCTGCCGCGTGGTGTTCCCATCCGTGATGATCAGTTGAATCGCCGCCTCGAGGCCTTGGGCAAGGGGAGCCGTCCCAGCGATGAAGAGGTGGATGCCAATCCCCGGGCCCGCAGTGCCGTCATGCGTGCCGCCCGTAAGCGAGCGTGACCATGAGCCTTGATCGCTTCGAACGATGGCTGTCCACGTTGCAGGCCGAGTGGCCATTTCAAGTGCGTCTGCGCCTCTGGCCGCTGTTGTTGCTCGCCCTGTTTGCCTTATGTCTGCTGACGGCGTTGTCGGTGGTGATGACCACCCACATGACTCGGGTGCAGTTTGCCGAGTTGCAGCGTCTGGAACAGGAGAAGAACCAGCTGCAAACCGAGTGGGGGCAGCTGTTATTGGAAGAGGGTGCCTGGTCGACACCGGCACGCATCGAGCAAATTGCCACGGAACGGCTAGAAATGCGTATTCCAGACGTCAACGATGTTGAGGTTATTCGTCCATGAGACGCGAAGGTCGGGGAGGGAAGTCCCGTCAATATCCCATTGCACCGCCCTTGGCTGGCGGTCGTTTCTTTTTCATCTTGCTGGTGGTAGGGCTGGCCTCTGCCATTCTGATTGGCCGTATCACGCTGCTCCAGGTCATCGACCGACCCTTTTTGCAAAGCCAAGGTGACGCGCGCACCCTGCGTCATGAAGCCATTCCAGCACACCGCGGCATGATCACCGACCGCAATGGGGAGCCATTGGCCATCTCCACGCCTGTGGTGACCCTGTGGGCCAATCCGCAAGAGCTGCCTGGCGATGCCATTCAGCGAGTCATGCTGGCCCAGGCGCTGGGGATGTCGTTGGATGATTTCGATGCCCGGGTCGCGCGCTTTGCCAGTCGAGAGTTCATGTATCTGCGTCGCCATATGACCCCGGAAGCTGCTCAGCGAGTGCTGGATCTGCGTACCCCCGGGGTGTATCAGCAGCGGGAGTACAAGCGCTATTACCCGGCAGGGGAAGTGGTGGCCCAACTGCTGGGCGTCACCAACGTCGATGACGTGGGCCAGGAGGGGCTGGAGCTTGCCTACCAGCCTTACCTGGCAGGTCACCCCGGCCAGCGGCGCGTCATCAAGGATCGGCGGGGTCGTTTGGTGCGTGAGCTGGGGGTGATCCGTGATGCCCAGCCAGGGGGCGAGCTGACGCTTTCCATCGACCAGCGCATTCAGTACATGGCCTATCGTGAGCTGCGCGCTGCCGTGACCGAACATGAGGCAGACGGCGGCGTGCTGGTCATGATGGATGCACGCACGGGCGAGGTGCTGGCCATGGCCAACCTGCCCTCCTACAACCCCAACAACCGCGCCGGACTCGACCCTCGGGGGCTGCGTAATCAGGCTCTGGTGGATGTCTTCGAGCCTGGCTCGGTCATGAAGCCACTGGCCATGGCAGCCATTCTCGAAAGCGGCGTGTTCGACCGCGATGTGGTGGTCGATACCTCACCTGGCTGGATGCGTATCGACCAGTTCACCATCCGTGATATCCGTAATTACGGGCAGTTGGATCTGGCGGGTATTCTGGAAAAGTCCTCCAATATCGGCATGTCGCGGCTGGCGCTTCAGCTCAGCGATACGGCGATCTGGGAAAAGTACAATCAGTTGGGCTTTGGGCAGGGACCGGGCACCGGTTTTCCTGGCGAGTCCACGGGCAGCCTCCCGGCGCCGGTGCGGTGGTCGCGCAGTGAGCGTGCGGCGCTCTCCTATGGCTATGGCTTATCGACTTCTGCGCTACAGATCGCCAGTGCCTACACGGCATTGGCCAACGGCGGTGAGCGCCTGCCGCCCTCGCTATTGAGGTTGTCCGAACCTCCTCCTGGTATTCCGGCTATTTCGCCCAGCGTTGCAGATGATCTTCTGGACGTGTTGGAAACGTCCGTGGGAGCCTACTCTGGTGGGCGGCGTGCGCGGGTCGAGGGCTATCGGGTGGGTGGCAAGACCGGTACGGTGCGCAAGAGCGGCCAGCAGGGTTACGCCACGGATGCCTACCGCAGCGTCTTTGCTGGCATTGCCCCTATCTCTGATCCGCGCATCGTCACGGTGGTGATGATCGATAACCCCCAGGCGGGGCAGTTTTATGGCGGGGCGGTGGCGGCCCCCGTATTTTCCAGTGTCACTGGCA
Organism: Vreelandella hamiltonii; assembly: GCF_014651795.1. Classification (NCBI taxonomy): domain Bacteria; kingdom Pseudomonadati; phylum Pseudomonadota; class Gammaproteobacteria; order Oceanospirillales; family Halomonadaceae; genus Vreelandella; species Vreelandella hamiltonii. The sequence continues at coordinate 206,848 of NZ_BMXO01000003.1, forward strand.
ACGCGCTACGTTTGCTGGATGTGCCGCCCGATCATGACGTTGAATAGCTTTCAAGGAGTAGGCATGACTGTGAGCCTCGACCAGTTTCGGGCCGCCCTGAAGGTGGTGTGGCCAGATGCCGGGTTGCCAGATCTACCGCCGCTGCCCGTGTCGCTCGATCTGGTGACCGATTCGCGCAAGGTGGCAGAAGGGAGTGTCTTCGTGGCGGTGCCCGGTAGTCAAGGGGATGGCCGCGAGTATGTCGAGCAAGCCCTGGAGAGAGGTGCCTCGCTGGTGCTGGCGCATACGCGGCAGGCCGAGTTGACGCTGCAGGGCAGGGTGCTTTCGTTGCCTCATCTGGCACTGCGGCTGGGTGAGCTGGGGCGCTCGCTTTATCAAGTGTCTGATGGCCTGGAGGTAATCGCAGTTACGGGAACCAACGGCAAAAGCTCGGTCACGCATTATATCGCGGCATTGAGTGAGCTCCTGGGCACTCCGGCTGGAGTGATAGGTACTCTGGGCGTTGGACGCCCGGGGCAGCTAATGGATACCGGGCTGACCACGCCCGGGCCGCTGGCGTTGCAGGCTACTCTGGGGCAGTTAGGCCGCCAAGGTGTCCAGCGCGTGGCGCTGGAGGCTTCCTCCCACGCGCTGGACCAGCACCGTCTGGAGTCAGTGAACGTGACGGTCGGCGTGTTCACCAATCTGACCCGAGATCATCTGGACTATCACGGCAGCATGGCGGCCTATGCTGCCGCCAAGGCCAAGCTGTTCCGTCGTCCTGAGCTGACCCTGGCGGTGGTCAACGGTGACGACCCCCTGGCTCGGCTGATGCTGGCAGGGTGCGAATCCCATGTGCGTGTGCTGGCGACGGGCAGCGATGAGGCGGTAACGCTGCGTATCCTCGATTGGCATCCGTTGGAAGCCGGTCAGCAGGCTCTGATTGCCACGCCCGAGGGCGAGAAAGCGCTCGAATTACCGCTGCTGGGGCGCTTCAACCTGGATAACGTGCTGCTGGCCATCAGCGTGTTGTACGGGCTGGGCGAGTCGCTGGACGCGCTATTCGAGGCGGCAGCCAAGTTGAGCCCGGTGCCGGGTCGTATGACGCGCTTTGGCGGGGGCGAAGCACCTTGTGTGGTGGTGGACTATGCCCACACCCCTGACGCGCTGCAAAATGCGCTGGAAGCACTGCGTGATCACTTGGGCAACCAAGGAAAGCTCTGGTGCCTGTTTGGCTGTGGTGGTGAGCGCGATACCGGCAAGCGCGCGGAAATGGCCAAGGTAGCCGAGCGGCTGGCCGACCGTGTGGTGGTGACCGACGACAATCCTCGCCGTGAATCTGCCGCCCAGATTCGTCAGCAAATTTTGGCGGGTTTTCACGAGCTGCAGCGGGTGAAAGAGATTGGTGATCGGCGTCAGGCCATCCTGCATGCCGTGGCTCAGGCAGGTCCTCAGGATGTGGTGCTGGTGGCTGGCAAGGGCCATGAAGCTTATCAGGAAGTCGAGGGTGTTCGACACGCCTACCAGGATGACGAGCAGGTGCAGCAAGCCATTCGGGCACGAGGTGGCTGCTGATGTGGACCCTTGGCGGAGTGGCTGCGGCGCTGGGTGTTCCGTTGGCAGACGATGCGACTGACGTGTCGATCAGCCAGGTAGTGACGGACACTCGCCAGATCGTGCCGGGTTGCCTGTTCATTGCCTTGAAGGGCCCACGCTTCGATGGCCACGATTTCGTCGAGCAAGCCCGAGAGCAGGGCGCCGTAGCGGCCCTGGTGGAGCACCCCGTGGATAGCCCGCTGGCGCAATTGCGCTACCCGGATACGCGCTTGGGGCTGGGGCTGTTGGCGGGCGCATGGCGGCGACGCTTTACACTGCCGCTGGTGGCGGTCACGGGGAATAGCGGAAAAACCACGGTCAAGGAGATGGTGGCAGCCCTGTTGGCGCCACTCGGTGAGGTGTTGGCGACCATCGGCAACCTCAATAACGATATTGGGGCACCGCTGACGCTGTTGCGTCTTGGGCCGCAGCACCAGGCGGGTGTCATCGAACTGGGGGCCAATCATTTGGGTGAAATCGCCTGGACCGTTGGTTTGGCGGCCCCCAGGGTGGTCATCATCACCAACGTGACGGGCGCTCATGTAGGTGAGTTTGGTGGCATGGGTCAGATTGCCCAGGCCAAGAGCGAAATTCTGTCAGGGCTCGATCAGGATGGCGTGGCCATCATCAATGCCGATGATCGCTACTTCCCTTTCTGGGCGGCCTGTGCGGCCCCCCGCCGAGTGGTCAGCTACGGGGTGCAGGGCAATGCGGACGTAAACGCTTCGGCTCTTTCCTGCGACTCACAGGGGCGTTATGCTTTCACGCTCGTTGTCGGAGGTGAGCCGTTGGGGCGCGTAGCGCTACCTCTGATCGGCAAGCATAACGTCAGTAACGCCTTGGCCGCCGCCGCCGCCGCCCTGGCGCTGAGTGTCCCTGCCTCGCAGGTCGTGGCTGGGCTGAATCGGTTGTCGGCACTGCAGGGCCGCTTGAGCGTGGTGCCCGGTATTCGTGGCACGACGCTGCTGGACGATACTTACAACGCCAACCCTGGCGCGGTCAAGGCTGCTCTGGATGCCCTGGCGAGCTTTCCTGCCCCTCGCTGGTGCGCCCTGGGCGCGATGGGGGAGCTGGGGGATGAATCCGACCGGCTACATGCTGACGTGGGCGCTTATGCTGCGTCGCTGGGGCTGGACATGCTGTTGACGGTTGGCGAGGCAGCCAGGGCTGCCTCGGATGCCTTTGGTCGCGGGCTGCACTTCGACGACCACGAGACGCTAGTGCGTCATGTTATTAATTCTCTGCCACCCGACGCCACGCTGCTGGCGAAAGGATCGCGCAGTGCCGGCATGGAAAGAGTCATTGCTGCGCTGCGTGCGGATGACACAAGGTAAGCGCCGTTCATGTTACTTCATTTGGCGAATTTTCTAACTCAATTTCAATCTGCGTTTCAGGTGTTCAATTATTTGACGCTACGCGTCATTCTCGCCGCGCTCACCGCGCTGATGCTGTGCCTTTGGCTGGGGCCCTGGGTGATACGTCGTCTGGTCGAAGGGCAGATTGGCCAGGCCGTTCGCGATGACGGCCCACAGTCGCATCTTTCCAAGGCAGGTACGCCGACCATGGGCGGCGCCATGATCCTGCTGGCGATTGCGATCAGCACCTTGCTGTGGGGTGACCTGACCAACTATTACGTCTGGATCGTGCTGCTGGTGACGCTGGGCTTTGGCGCCATCGGGTGGGTCGACGATTATCGCAAAGTGGTCGAAAAGAATCCCCGCGGGCTGCCAGCACGTTGGAAATATTTCTGGCAGTCGGTGGTCGGCCTGGGAGCCGCCATCATTCTGTACGCCACGGCCACCACGCCCGCCGAAACCAGCCTGCTCATTCCGCTGTTCAAGGACGTTGCGCTGCCGTTGGGCTTGTTCTACATCGTGTTGAGCTATTTTGTGATTGTCGGTAGCTCCAATGCCGTCAACCTGACCGATGGCCTGGATGGTCTGGCCATCATGCCCACCGTGCTGGTAGCCATGGGGCTGGCGGTGTTTGCCTATGCCAGCGGCAATGCCGTATTTGCCAACTACCTGCATATTCCCTTCATTCAGGGAACCGGCGAGCTGGCCATTTTCTGTGCCACGATTGCCGGTGCTGGCCTGGGCTTTCTGTGGTTCAACACCTATCCCGCCCAGGTGTTCATGGGCGATGTGGGTGCGCTGGCGTTAGGGGCCGCCCTGGGCGTGGTGGCGGTCATCGTGCGCCAGGAGATCGTGCTGTTCATCATGGGCGGTATTTTCGTGCTGGAAACCGTATCGGTCATTCTGCAGGTCGGCTCCTACAAGCTGACGGGGCGCCGTATCTTCCGCATGGCTCCGCTGCATCACCATTACGAACTCAAGGGATGGCCTGAGCCGCGCGTGATCGTGCGTTTCTGGATCATCACCGTTGTCCTCGTTCTGCTGGGACTGGCCACACTGAAAGTGCGTTAGTCATTGGGTAGTCGTGTCAGGGTAGTCGTGTCACGGTGGCCAAGGCCGCTCTAGCCCGGGCCAAGGAGTCGTTCATGGTGAAGGTACCTCAGGGTGTTACCGTTGTTGTTGGACTGGGCATTTCCGGTCAGGCGATCTGTCGCCATTTGGACCGCCATGGAGTGCCTTTCATGGTGGCCGATACCCGCGAGATGCCGCCTGGACTCGCCGCGTTCCAGCAGCGTTATCCGGCGATTGATTGCCACTGTGGGCCGCTGAATGAGCTGGATTTCAGCGATGCGTACGAGGTGGTGGTCAGTCCGGGGGTCGACCCGCATTTGGCAGGCCTCGACGGGCTGTTGGAGCGAGTCAACCCTGCCACCGGCGAGCCGATGCTGGTGGGTGAAACGGCACTGTTCAGGCGTCTGGTGCGTGCCCCGGTGGCGGCGATTACGGGCTCCAATGCCAAGTCCACGGTGACCACGCTATTAGGTGCAATGGCCAAGGCCTCGGGGGTGAATGCCGCCGTGGGGGGCAATCTGGGCACGGCGGCTCTGGATCTGTTGGCCGACCATCCCGGTGCCGAGCTCTTCATCCTCGAACTCTCCAGCTTTCAACTGGAAACGACGCCTCGCCTCGGAGCGGCGTCGGCTGCGTTTCTCAATTTATGCGATGATCATCTGGACCGTCATGGCGATTTGGCGGGTTACCGTCAGGCCAAGCAGCGCATTTTCATGGGCGCCGAGCACGCGGTGGTCAACGCCGATGACCCCATGACCTGGCCTCTGGATGCCCTCGACCGTGTCGAGCGTTTTGGTGTGGGTGTTCCGGCCGGTAGTGACTGGGGGCTGGCCGATATCGATGGACGCCGCTATTTGATGCACGGCGAGACGCCGTGGCTGGCGGTGGATGAGCTGGCCATTACTGGTCAGCACAATCAGTTGAACGCGCTGGCAGCGTTGGCCATGGGCCGGGCGCTGGGGTTTGATCGTCAGGCCATGTGTGAGGTGTTGACCACGTTCAAGGGGCTGCCGCACCGTAGCGAAACCGTTGCTGAGGTGAACGGGGTTCGCTGGGTCAACGACTCCAAAGGGACCAACGTGGGTGCGACCCTGGCCGCCATCAATGGTATTGGCGTCGCGCTCACTGGCAAGATCATTCTGTTGGCGGGAGGCGTGGGTAAGGGAGCCGACTTTACGCCGCTGGCCGGGCCGTTGGCGGACCATGGAAAAGCCGCGCTGCTCTACGGCGCAGACGCCGAGCGTCTCGACAACGTGCTTGGCCCTTGCCTTCACACTCAGCGTGTCGAAACGCTGACACAGGCGATGGAAGCCGCATGGCAGCTGGCCGAGCGAGGGGATTGTGTGTTGCTCTCGCCAGCGTGTGCCAGCCTGGACCAATTCGCCAACTACCAGGCGCGGGGCGACCTGTTTCGCGACTGGATCGAGCAGAAACAGCGTGAGAGTGCCCCATGAGCGACGAAACCATGAGTAGGATGCAGCGACTGCGTGAAGCGCTGGCGACCCGCCACCTGCCTTGCGATGTCTGGCTGATTGTCGCCGCCGTCGCGTTGGCAGGACTGGGCTGGGTCATGGTCAGCTCCGCGTCGATAGGGCTACTGGAAAACAGCTATCACTATGCTCGCCAGCACGGCATTTTTTTGCTGCTGGCGATATTGGCATGCCTGTTCATGGTGTGCGTGCCGCTGGAGCTATGGCGCCAGAATGCGGCGTTGCTGTTGTTGCTGAGCATTGTCATGCTGGTCGTGGTACTGGCCGTAGGCCAGGAGGTCAACGGCAGCAAGCGTTGGATTGCCCTGCCAGGGCCGCTTCCCAGCCTGCAAGTCTCGGAATTTGGCAAGCTGGGGCTGATCTTTTACATGGCCGCCTTCATGTCGCGATTCACTTATGAACTGCGCCAGCGCGCCTTTACCATGTGGCGCCCCTTGGCGGTACTGGCCATTCCTGCCTTCCTGCTGTTTCTTGCCCCGGATTTCGGCGGCATGGTCGTATATGCCGTGTGTGTGATCGGCATGCTGATGATGAGCGGCGCTTCGCTGACGCTGTTGCTGGGCAGTGGCGGGGTGCTGGGGTTTGGTGCCGTGATGATGGTCGTCATGGAGCCGTATCGACTGGCGCGCTGGACCAGCTTCCTGGACCCCTGGGCCGACCAGTTCGCCACCGGGTATCAGCTGACGCAGGCATTGATCGCGTTTGGACGTGGCCATGTGACTGGCACCGGATTGGGCAACAGCGTGCAGAAGCTGCACTATCTTCCCGAAGCCCATACGGACTTCATTTTTGCGGTGGTGGCCGAAGAGCTGGGCATGATTGGAGCGATAGCCGTGGTGCTGCTGTTCACCCTGTTCATCGTGCGGGCCATGTGGGTGGGTCGACGGGCAGAGCTGGCTGGGCATCTGTTCGGTGCCTACGTGAGCTACGGGATCGGCTTTATCGTGGCGGCTCAGGCGTTTATCAATATGGCGGTGAGTGCTGGCTTGCTGCCGACCAAAGGGCTGACCCTGCCGCTGATCAGCTACGGAGGCTCCAGTCTGCTGGTCACTGGCATGATGGTGGGGCTGTTGCTCCGGGTGGATGCAGAAACTCGGCATCGCCCGCGTCGTTTGTCGACGCCTTATCGTGCTCGCCGAGAGCCGCGGTTGACGTAATTATTCAAGGAGCTGTTTGTGGCGATACATGCGGGTCGACGGGTTTTGGTCATGGCGGGAGGAACGGGAGGGCACGTCATTCCTGCGCTCTCGCTGGCGCGTGCTCTCCAGTCCCAAGGGGTTGCCGTGGAGTGGCTGGGCAGCCCGCGGGGAATTGAAAACCGCTTGGTGCCCGAGGCGAGCATCGTGCTACATACCATTGCGATCAGTGGCTTGCGCGGCAATGGCGCCGATGGCTGGCTCAAGGCGCCGCTCAACCTGTCGCGGGCGGTGCTCCAGGCACGTGGCGTCATCAAGCGTTTCAAGCCGGATGTGGTGGTAGGGCTGGGTGGATTCGCCAGCGGGCCTGGCGGTCTAGCGGCCCGGCTATCCGGTATTCCGCTGGTCATTCATGAACAGAATGCCGTGGCAGGGCTGACCAACAAGGTGCTGTCGCGCTTGGCCACGCGTACCTATGCCGCGTTCGAGAATGCATTTGGCACGCGTGCCGAGGTGATTGGCAACCCGGTACGTGAAGAGATCGCCGCGCTGGGCGAGCAGCCCCGGCAGGTGGCCGACATGCAGGGCAGGCCGCTGCGCCTGTTGGTGGTAGGCGGCTCACTGGGCGCGGTAGCGCTGAACGAGCGCCTGCCTGTGGCCTTGGCTGCGCTGCCGCCGGAGCGACGTCCCGAGGTGCGTCATCAGGCAGGCAAGGAGCGCGATATCGCCACGGCAGACGCCTATGCTCAGCAGGCGGTGGTCGCCGAGGTTTCGCCGTTCATCGATGATATGGCCGCGGCCTATGCCTGGGCGGATCTGGTCGTTTGCCGAGCCGGTGCGCTGACGATTGCCGAACTGGCGGCGGCGGCCAAGCCCGCGTTGCTGGTGCCGTTTCCTTTTGCCGTGGATGACCATCAGCGGGTGAATGCCGAGGTGCTGGTCCGGGCGGGTGCGGCGCTATGTGTCGTACAGGCTGAGCTGACGGCTGACTATTTAAGTGAACTTTTGGACCAATTACTTTACCCAGAGACCCTGGCAGAGATGGCCGCCAAGGCGCGTCAAGCGGCGTCCTTGAACGCGACCGAGCGCCTGGCCCAAGGCTGCCTCTCGCTGGTGAAGCAAGGAGAAACTGCGTGACCGAGTCAGTCAACCATACGTCGCCGCAGCTGAGTGGCCCGAGCGGGCCGGGTATGCGCCGTATCCAGCGGCTTCATTTCGTCGGTATTGGCGGTGCCGGCATGTGCGGCATTGCCGAGGTGCTCGCTAACCAGGGGTACCAGGTCAGCGGCAGTGACATGAAAGCGTCCAGTGTGGTGGAGCGTTTGCGTCAGTGCGGCGTCGATGTATTCATTGGGCATGCCAAGGAGAACGTGGAAGGCGCGGATGTGGTCGTCGTCTCCAGTGCCATCGATGAAGCCAACCCTGAAATTCGCTGGGCGCACGACCACCGCGTGCCAGTGGTGCGGCGTGCGGAAATGCTCGCCGAGCTGATGCGCTTTCGTCACGGCATTGCCGTGGCTGGTACCCACGGCAAGACCACCACGACCAGCCTGACGGCTACCCTGTTGGCAGAGGGCGGCCTGGACCCAACTTTCGTGATCGGTGGAAAACTCACCAGCGCAGGTGCCAATGCTCGCCTGGGGGAGGGCGACTATCTGGTGGCCGAGGCCGACGAATCCGATGCGTCGTTTCTTCACCTTCAGCCCATGGTGTCGATCGTCACCAATATCGATGCTGACCACATGGCCACTTATGGGGGTGACTTCGAGCGTTTGAAAAACACCTTCATCGAGTTCTTGCACAATCTGCCTTTCTACGGCCTGGCGGTGCTGTGTATCGATGATCCCCACGTGCGCGGGCTGTGCGAGCGTATCAAGCGCCAGTTCGTGACCTACGGCTTCGATGAAGACGCTGACTATCGCATCGTGGATTTTAGTCAGCAGGCCGGGGAAGTCTCCTTCACGGCACTGCGGCCCGGTGGCGTGCCTCCGCTGGCCATTCGACTGGCCATGCCGGGCCGCCACAATGCCTTGAACGCAATGGCGGCCATCGTGGTGGCGACCGACGCCGGGGTCAGTGATGACGCCATCCAGCGCGGTCTCATGGGGTTTGCAGGCGTAGGGCGGCGCTTTCAGGTGCATGGCCACTATCCGGCACCGGTCGGCGAAGGCGAGATCATGCTGGTCGACGATTACGGCCACCACCCGCGGGAAGTGGATATGGTCATTCAGGCGGTGCGTGCCGGCTGGCCCGATCGCCGCCTGGTGATGCTCTATCAGCCCCACCGCTACAGCCGGACCCGCGATCTCTACGAAGACTTCGTGCGCGTACTGTCTCAGGTGGATACGCTGGTGCTGCTCGATGTGTACAGCGCTGGCGAGGCGGTGGTGCCGGGCGCCGAAGGCAAGACATTGGCCGGTTCTATCCGTCAGCGTGGCGATGTCGATCCGCTGTTCGTGGAGCACAAGCACGAACTGCCCGCCCTGCTCAACAACGTGCTGCGTCCGGGAGATATTCTGATCACTCAGGGGGCGGGCGACGTCGGTGGCATTTCACTGCGCCTTGCCCAGGCCCGGCTGGCCATGAAAGAGGTGGTGCTATGACAGGACAAGCGCAGCAGGCAGGCCTGGAGCGTGTCGTCGTGATCTACGGCGGCACGTCCGCCGAGCGCGAGGTGTCGCTCAAGAGTGGTGCTGCAGTACTGAATGCCTTGCAGCGTCAAGGCGTGAAGGCGCAGGGGTACGATCTCAAGGAGGGTGGGCTAGCGGGCCTCGAGCGCCTCGACCCCACCGCGGTGTTCATCGCACTGCATGGGCGTGGCGGTGAAGATGGTGCGCTGCAGGGGGCATTGGAGTTGCTTGGTTTGCCTTACACCGGCAGTGGCGTGCTGGCCTCGGCGTTGGGCATGGACAAGCAGCGTACCAAGCAGGTGTGGCAAGCCGTCGACCTGCCCACGCCGGAGTGCATCATGCTGAATGCCGGTTCGGACTGGGAGGCGGTGGTAGCCCAGTTAGGGCTACCCATGATGGTCAAGCCGGTACACGAAGGCTCGACTCTGGGTATCAGTATCGTCCGCAGTCTCGATGAGCTGAAAGCCGCCTATGCCCAGGCTGCTACCTTCGATGCCAGGGTCATGGCCGAGCGCTTTATTACCGGTGATGAATACACCGTCGCACTATTGGGCGATGACGTGTTGCCTGCTATCCGTGTCGAGGTGCCCGGTGGGTTTTATGACTATGAAGCCAAGTATCTGACCAATACCACCCAGTACCACTTGCCCTGTGGCCTGTCTGCACAAGACGAGCAGACGTTGGCTGCGCTGTGCAAGGAGGCCTTCCTTGCCGTGGGTGGCGAAGGCTGGGGGCGTATCGATGTCATGCGTGATGCTGCAGGCAACTTCTGGCTGATCGAAGTGAATACCGTGCCCGGGATGACCGATCATAGCCTCGTGCCACAGGCAGCAGCCCACGCTGGCATCGATTTCGACCAGCTGGTGATGCGTATTTTAACCACGGCACTGGCGCGCGATTCGTGACGGGGCATGGCATGAGTTTTTTATGAAGAAGCGCAATGCGTGGCTCGGTATCGTTCTACTGGCATTGCTGCTGGGGGCGGGGAGTCGAGCGCTATGGCTTTGGCTGGATCGCCCGATCGAGCGAGTGTCCATTCGAGGCGAGTGGGAGTATTTGAGCGCGGACTATCTGCGCTCACAGCTGGCCCCGCTGGTCCAGAATATCACTTGGCTGTCGGCAGATTTGGGCGAGCTGCGCCGCGATGCGCTGGAGATTGGTTGGCTGGATGAAGTGCGAATTTCCCGAGAGTGGCCCAACGCGCTGGTTTTCGAGTTGATAGAGCAAACGCCGGTAGCCCGCTGGAATGATGATTTCCTGCTTAACCCAAGAGGCGAACCCTTCTCCTACGCGCCCCTTGATGCGCCAGCCGGATTGCCCGACCTGGCGGGGCCTCAGGAAAGCAGTGCGGAAGTGCTGGCCTACTATCAGCGTTTGACGCCGCACTTTGCCGGGCTGTCGTTGACCCTGGCGCAATTGCGCTTGGAGCCCCGAGGCGCCTGGCGGCTTCAGCTCGACCAGGGTACCTGGGTAATGCTGGGGCGTCGTCACCATGGGGAGCGACTAGCCCGGCTATCGGCCTCCTGGCAGCGTGAGCTGAGCAGCGTGGGCGAGCATATCCGCTACATCGACCTGCGCTACCCCAATGGTGTGGCAGTGGCCTGGCATGGTGAAACCGAGGTTCCGGAGGAGGAGGACGAGTCACGATAAGGCGCAATGTGCAAAAAAGCGGGTAAATGGGCAGGCAGGCCCGCTAAAAAAACCGCTTATGGGGTATAAAATGCTTTCCTGGCCAATTATCGTGGGTTTGGGCTAGTCGTATTGTGGCTATTGTTTCTATACTATGTCCCAGACGATGCTGTGGGTCAGTATTTATTGTTCGGTCGCGGTTAGCGGCGTTATACAGTTTTAGTCAACTTATTTATTTTATCTTCGGGTTTTGCCTGCTTTTCGTTTAAGCGTTAAAAGGCGATCCCCGCTCTTATAAAACGACGACAAGGAGATTTACCGACTCATGGCAGGCTCACCCAACGCATCCAATATGGTTGTCGGGCTGGACATTGGAACGTCCAAGGTCGTCGCGATAGTCGGTCAACCCACCGATGATGGTGGGATTGAAATCGCCGGTATCGGTTCTCATCCTTCTCGCGGCATGAAGCGAGGAGTGGTCATCAATATCGAATCCACGGTGCAGTCGATTCAGCGTGCTGTCGAAGAGGCAGAGCTGATGGCGGGCTGCGATATCCACTCTGTCTATGTGGGTGTGGCAGGCAGTCATATCAGCTCCATGAACTCCGACGGCGTGGTGGCCATCAAGGAGCGTGAAGTCACTCCTTACGATATCGAGCGGGTCATCGATTCCGCACGGGCTCGGGCTATCTCTGAAGGGCAACGCGTGTTGCATGTCTTGCCCCAGGAGTTCTCCATCGATGCGCAAGGGGGTATCCGCGAACCGCTGGGTATGTCCGGGGTTCGTCTGGAGGCGCAAGTGCATCTGGTCACGGCTGCCTTGAATGCCGTACAGAACATCGAAAAGTGCGTGCGGCGGTGCGGTCTCGATGTGGATGCCATTATCCTGGAGCAATTGGCGTCCAGCATGGCAGTGCTTACCGAAGACGAGCGCGAGCTGGGAGTATGTATGGTCGATATCGGTGGAGGTACCACCGACATGGCCATCTTCAGTGAGGGCGCCATCCGCCATACGGCAGTGATTCCGATCGCCGGTGATCAGGTCACCAACGATATCGCCATGGCGCTGCGTACGCCCACTCAGCACGCGGAAGAAATCAAGGTAAAATACGCCTGCGCATTGACGCAGTTGGCGGCCAGCGATGAAATGATCAAGGTGCCCAGCGTGGGTGATCGCGCGGCACGAGATCTGTCGCGCCAGGCACTGGCGGAAGTCGTGGAGCCTCGTTATGAAGAGCTCTTCACGCTGGTCAGAGACGAATTACGCCGCAGTGGCTATGAAGATATGGTGGCTGCGGGTGTGGTGCTTACCGGTGGCACCTCACGCATGGAAGGTGTCAGCGAACTGGCTGAAGAAATTTTTCATATGCCGGTTCGTATTGCCTGCCCACAAAATGTCAGAGGCCTGGCGGATGTGGTTCGCAATCCTATCTATGCGACGGGCGTGGGTTTACTCCACTATGCACTGCAGGAAACGCGTCATGGGCAAGGCCTGGAAAGCCACGTGGGAAGTGCTGGGGGCCACAAGGGTCGCAGCGAGCTTGTCCGACGTGATATCAAGGATGGCCATTCGACGCTGGCAAGAATCAAAAGCTGGTTAAAAGGAAATTTCTGATAGGGCCGCGACGCGGTTCAGGAGACGGGGCTTATGTTCGAATTGGTAGATAACGCACCCTCGAGCAGTGCGGTCATTAAAGTCGTCGGTGTTGGCGGTGGCGGCGGTAACGCAGTCAACCACATGGTCGAGAGCAACATCGAAGGCGTCGAGTTCATCTGCGCCAACACCGATGCGCAAGCACTCAAGCGCGTATCGGCTAAAACGGTGCTTCAGCTGGGTGGGGAAATCACCAAGGGGCTTGGCGCGGGAGCCAACCCTGAAGTGGGCCGCCAGGCCGCGATGGAAGATCGTGATCGCATCGCCGAGCTGCTCAATGGCGCCGATATGGTCTTCATTACGGCAGGCATGGGCGGCGGTACCGGGACGGGAGGCGCGCCTGTGGTTGCTCAGGTCGCCAAGGAGCTGGGTATCCTGACGGTTGCCGTGGTCACGCGCCCCTTCCCATTCGAAGGGCCAAAGCGCATGCGAGCGGCCGAGGAGGGCATGAAAGAGCTTTCCGAGCATGTCGACTCGTTGATCACCATCCCCAACGAAAAGCTGCTGTCGGTGCTGGGCAAGAACGCGACCTTGCTGACCGCGTTCAGTGCTGCCAACGACGTCCTGCTGGGGGCGGTGCAAGGCATTGCCGAGCTGATCACCAGCCCGGGCATCATCAACGTCGACTTCGCAGACGTGCGTACTGTCATGTCAGAAATGGGTATGGCGATGATGGGCACTGGCGGTGCCACTGGTGAAAACCGTGCCCGAGAAGCTGCAGAAAAAGCCATCCGCAGCCCGCTGCTGGAAGACATCGACCTGCACGGCGCACGCGGCATTCTGGTCAACATCACGGCTGGCCCCGACCTTTCCATTGGCGAGTTCAATGACGTGGGTGCCACGGTGCAGGAGTTCGCTTCCCAGGAAGCCACTATCGTCGTGGGTACTTCCATCGATATGGAAATGTCCGACGAGCTGCGCGTGACCGTTGTGGCGGCTGGCCTGGATGGCAGCAAGGCCAAGGCCGTGTCTCGCGAACCGGCGCGCCGCTCCGCTGCAGACGCCGGTGGCTCCGACTACCGTAAATTGCAGCAGCCCACCGTCATGCGGCAACAGGCTACCGCGCGTGCCGAAGCGCCGGAAGCAGCAGCCAAACCACGCCCTGAAAAACGTCGTTCGGCCGATGCCGATGACTATCTGGATATCCCCGCGTTCCTGCGCCGCCAGGCAGATTGACTTGCGCTATCAGGTTTATTGAGGTAGCAAACGAGAGTTTTATTGGTAAAACGCTCGTTTGCTGTTAAAGTGAACACTGTTTGATAACTTTTCTCCCCCCTGCGACTGGGTAACATCTTGTTACACGTCGCCGATATTAGAGCTTGACCACTGCCCATGATCAGACAACGCACACTACAAAACGTCATCCGCGCCACTGGAGTGGGTCTGCACTCTGGCAAGAAAGTCCATCTGGCTTTGCGCCCGGCGCCGGCCAACACGGGTATTGTGTTTGTCAGAACCGATCTGGACCCAGTGGTTCACGTGCCTGCCCGCGCCGAGCTGGTGGAAGACACCACCCTGTGCACGGCACTTTCCCATGAAGGCGTCAAGGTAGCCACCGTCGAGCATCTCATGTCGGCCTTTGCGGGGCTGGGCATCGACAATGCCTACGTGGATATCAGTGCTGCCGAAGTGCCGATCATGGACGGTAGCGCTAGCCCGTTCGTTTTTCTGATTCAGTCTGCGGGTATTCTCGAGCAGGACGCGGCCAAGAAATTCATTCGCATCAAGCGTCGTGTGGCGGTCAGTGATGGTGAGAAGGAGGCCGTATTCCTGCCCCATCAAGGCTTCAAGGTGTCGTTTGCCATCGACTTCGACCACCCTGTCTTCGAGCAACAGAAGCAGACGGCATTGATCGACTTTTCCACGACATCCTTTGTCAAGGAAGTCTCGCGGGCCAGAACCTTTGGCTTCATGCGTGACCTTGAGTACCTGCGCTCCAACAATCTGGCGCTGGGTGGCAGTCTCGACAACGCCATCGTGGTGGATGACTACCGTATCGTGAATGAGGGTGGCCTGCGTTACGAAGACGAGTTCGTGAAGCACAAGGTGCTCGATGCCATCGGCGATCTCTATCAGCTGGGCTATAGCCTGATTGGTGAGTTCCGTGGCGTGAAATCCGGCCATGCCCTTAACAATCGTCTGTGTCGTGAACTCATGGCGCAGCCCGATGCCTACGAAATCGTGACCTTCGAAGAAGAGAAGGCCGTTGCGCCTATCTCCTATGCGGCACCCGCCATGGCCTGAGGTGGTTTTTAAGGGTCGCCGCTTGAAAATCGGGTAGTGTCCCCCCACTAAAGATAAAGCACCGCCATGCGGTGCTTTATTGCGTTTGGTCTAATGGTGGGCGAGCGGCCTGTTGTGCGTAGGGTTCATGTCGTACGCTGAGCGTGCGAAGCAAGGCGCTCCAGGGCCTGCTTTAGTCTGGGGTGTTCGGTATCCTCGGCGCACTCCTTGAGCGTTGTGCCAGCACTGCTGGAAAGAGTGCGCGCATAGCGTGCTGGTGGCGCCACGGTGCGTACCGGGCGCACTTTTAACGTGAACCCCGTTACCCCTGTAAAGCCGGGGAGCTGGTGCAGCAGGTTCAACAAGCGCGGTTGCTCGTAGCGTAACCAGGTCAACCAGCTGGCCTGGCTGCTGATCAGGGTCAGCCGCCCGTTGCTGAAGCCGCCTACGAAGACATGCTCGCGCATCTCTTCAGGCAGGTGGGCGCGCAGATGGGTCTGGGCTTGATCGATCAGGCGCGACTGACGCATCAGCTGGCCTGCGCCAGCGGACGTGTTCAGCAATTGGGTAATGGGCTGTGCGCGGGAACGCTTAACCTTTATACTCATTTACCTGATTCCTGAGGTGTTGCGGATAGTATCGTGCTGACGAGTGCGCGCAGCACCCATGTTTTTCGTCTATCGACAGAGCCTAACACGCTCAGGAGCCACGCCACAGCATGCCATCAACGCTCGATACATTATCTGCTCTGCCTCGGCGACATCGTCGCCATGGGCTGGCGCGTTGGTGGCTTGCGGGCCTGTTGGTGAGCTGTCTGCTGCCCGCCAGTTTACACCCTTCCGATCTGCGCAGCAGCGACCGGAGCGTGTGTATCTGCTTTTGGGTGCCCGCCATGCTGCGTGCCCAGTCGCAGTGGATCGCCAAAAAGCGCCGCGCGCTAAGGCGCTGGGTAGCACGCCAGCAGCGTCAACTTCCTGTTCTGAAAAGCTTTATCTCTTTCTTGTCCGTCATGCCCCGCCAGACGGTTGCTCTGGATGTATGCTCTCCTCGGGGGCCGCCAGCCCGCTGACCTGCCGCTAGCGGTACGTTCATTTACCCGACGTTAATTGACCCTATGAAAGAGTGCGCCTGAAGAGGTCGCTCCTATTGATGTGGATATTTCATGATTAATTCCTTGTTACGCAAAGTCGTTGGCTCCAAGAACGACCGTGAAGTCAAACGCATGCTCAAGAGCGTACAGAGTGTCAACGTGCTGGAAGAGACCCTGGTCGGCTTGAGCGATGGCGAGCTGCAGGCCAAGACGGCCGAGCTGCGCCAGCGTCTGGAGGCTGGGGAAAGCCTGGACAAACTGCTGCCTGAGGCCTTTGCGGTAGTGCGCGAAGCCAGCAAGCGAGTCATGGGCATGCGTCACTTCGATGTGCAGATGGTCGGTGGCATGACACTGCACCGCGGCCGTATCGCCGAAATGAAAACCGGCGAGGGCAAGACCCTGGTGGGCACGCTGGCGGTATACCTGAATGCCTTGACGGGCAAAGGGGTACACGTGGTCACGGTGAACGACTATCTGGCCCGCCGTGATGCCGAGTGGATGCGCCCGCTGTATGAGTTCCTGGGGCTGTCGATAGGGGTGATTTTTGCTGGCCAGACCGGTGAAGAGAAGCGCCACGCCTACCAGTGTGACATCACCTACGGCACCAACAACGAGTTTGGCTTCGACTACCTGCGCGACAACATGGCGTTCTCGCTGGAGGACAAGGTACAGCGCGGTTTGCACTATGCCATTGTCGACGAAGTGGACTCCATCCTGATCGACGAAGCGCGTACGCCGCTGATCATCTCCGGTGCGGTGGACGAGAACACCGAGCTGTACACCATCGTCAACCGTCTGGCCCAGCAGCTGGAGCAGGCGGAAGTGTCCGAAGACGAAGACGCGCCTGTCGAAGGCGACTTCGTGCTGGACGAGAAGCAGAAGCAGGTCGAGCTCACCGAGCAAGGCCATAACAAGGTCGAGGAGTTGATGCGCGCCGAAGGCTTGCTGGGCGAAGGCGATTCGCTCTATGCGGCGCAAAACCTCAACCTGTTGCAGCACATGCACTCGGCGCTGCGGGCGCGCCACCTCTATCATCTTGACGTCGACTACATCGTCGCCGACGGGCAAGTGGTCATCGTCGATGAACACACTGGGCGCACCATGCCTGGCCGCCGCTGGTCGGAAGGCCTGCACCAGGCGGTCGAGGCCAAAGAGGGCGTTACCGTTCAGCGTGAAAGCCAGACCCTGGCATCGACCACCTTCCAGAACTACTTCCGCCTTTATGAAAAACTAGCGGGCATGACCGGTACGGCAGATACCGAGGCCTTCGAGTTTCGTCAGATCTACGGCCTCGACGTTATCGTCATTCCCACCAACCGGCCTCTGGCCCGTAAGGATCTCAACGATCTCGTCTACCTGAGTGCCGAAGAGAAGTACGAAGCCATCATCAAGGACGTCTCTGCCGAGACCGCGGCGGGTCGACCGGTGCTGGTCGGTACGGCTTCTATCGAGACCTCCGAATATCTGGCACGCCTGATGCGTGACGCGGGCCTCAAATTCAGCGTGCTCAATGCCAAGCAGCACCAGAGCGAAGCCGAAATCATTGCCCAGGCCGGGCGCCCTGGCGCCATCACCATTGCCACCAACATGGCCGGTCGTGGTACCGATATCATGCTGGGCGGCAACTGGGAAGCCGATGCCGCCAAGCTGCAGAACCCGACCCAGGCCCAGCTCGATGCCCTGAAAGCCGAGTGGCAGGAGCGTCATGATGCGGTACTGGCAGCTGGCGGGCTGCACGTGATCGGTTCCGAACGCCACGAATCGCGTCGTATCGACAATCAGCTGCGTGGCCGTGCGGGCCGTCAGGGCGACCCTGGCTCCACGCGCTTCTTCCTCTCGCTGGAAGACAGCCTGATGCGACTGTTCGGCTCGGACCGAGTGAAGCGCTTGATGCAGGCGCTGGGTCTGGAGCGTGGCGAAGCCATCGAGCACAAGATGGTGTCCAACGCCGTCGAGCGTGCCCAGAAGAAAGTCGAGGGGCGCAACTTCGATATTCGTAAGCAGCTGCTCGAGTACGATGACGTCGCCAACGACCAGCGCCGCGTCATTTACGAGCAGCGTAACGAAATTCTCGCCTCTGACGACGTATCGAGCGCCGTGCTGGGTATTCGTGAGGAGGTGATGGAAGAGGCCATCAGCACCTACGTGCCGCCGCAGAGCCTGGCCGAGCAGTGGGATCTGCATGGCCTGGAGTCGCATCTGAAAACCGAGTTCAATCTGGACGCACCGGTGGTTCAGTGGGCGGAAGAGGATGAGCGCTTCAGTGAAGAGAAGCTGCGTGAGCGCCTGCAGACCATGCATCGTGAAGCTTATGAAGCCAAGATTGCTACGGCGGGCGCGGCACTGATTCGTCGCTTCGAGAAGCAGGTCATGCTGCAGGTGTTGGATACGCGCTGGAAAGAACACCTGCAATCCATGGACCACCTGCGTCGCGGTATCCATCTGCGTGGCTACGCCCAGAAGAACCCCAAGCAGGAGTACAAGCGCGAGTCCTTCGAACTGTTCCAGCATCTGCTGACCAACATCAAGGCCGATGTCACCCGCATCCTGAGTCATGTCCAGGTGCGCCAACCAGAAGAAGTGGATGCGCTGGAGCAGAAGCGCCGCGAAGAGCTGGCGCGTGAGAAGGCCACGGCGGCCAGCCGCCACGATGCGCCCAGCGAAAGTGGTGAGGCAACCGCGCCTGGTGCCGATGGGCGCCCGCTGCGCCGTGAGGGGCCGAAAGTCGGCCGTAACGATCCGTGTATCTGTGGTTCCGGCAAGAAATACAAGCAGTGCTGCGGCAAACTAAGCTGATTATCGTTAGCGCACGTTAAGGAGAGAAACATGGCGGTGGGTAACCTTCCCTTTCCGGAGTTGCCACCCCTTGAAGGGGTGCGTCTGGGCACTGCAATGGCGGGCATCAAGAAACCGGGCCGCCGCGATATGGTGGTGATCGAGCTGCCCGAAAGCGCCAGTGTGGCGGGCGTGTTTACCCGCAATGCGTTCTGCGCAGCGCCGGTCATCGTGGCCAAGGAGCATATGGCACAGTGTCAGGCGGCGGGGAAGGCACCTCGTTACTGGCTGATCAATACCGGTAATGCCAATGCGGGTACCGGCGACTTGGGACTGCAGGATGCGCGTGAGAGCTGCGCGG
This sequence comes from Vreelandella hamiltonii, assembly GCF_014651795.1. NCBI lineage: Bacteria > Pseudomonadati > Pseudomonadota > Gammaproteobacteria > Oceanospirillales > Halomonadaceae > Vreelandella > Vreelandella hamiltonii. Next base: position 225,837 of record NZ_BMXO01000003.1, read on the forward strand.
CACTGGCCGCGCAGGCAGGCGTTTCGGCGGAGCAGGTGCTGCCGTTTTCGACCGGTGTGATCGGTGAGCCGCTGCCCATGGCGCGGCTGTTGGCGGGTCTGCCGCCAGCGCTGGACACCCTGGCGGCCAGTAGTCAGGCTTGGCAACACGCCGGCGAAGGTATACTGACCACGGACACCCGCGCCAAAGGGGCAACGGTGACGCTAGCGCTGGGGGACCAGCAGGTCACCATCAACGGCATTACCAAAGGGTCGGGCATGATCAAGCCCAACATGGCCACCATGCTGGGGTTCGTGGTCACCGATGCGGCCATCGAGCAAACGCTGTTGGCAACCCTGCTGCGTGAGACCGTCGACCGGTCGTTCAACTGCATCACGGTGGATAGCGACACCTCCACCAACGACGCCTGCATGCTGGCGGCCACGGGTACCGGCGTTCGCATCGAAAGCGATGAGCAGGTGGCGATTTTCCGCAACGGCCTGCAGCGCGTGATGACCGAGCTTGCACAGGCCATCATTCGTGATGGCGAAGGAGCGACCAAGTTCGTCACTTTGCAGGTCGATGAGGCGCGTACCCGCCAGGAGGCACTGGATGTCGCCTTCACCGTCGCCCACTCACCGCTGGTGAAAACCGCGCTGTATGCCTCGGATGCCAACTGGGGGCGTATTCTGGCCGCAGTGGGCCGTGCGCCAGTTGAGGCCTTCGACGTCAGCCGAGTGGTCATCGACCTCGGGGACGTGCGCCTGGTGGAGCAGGGCGGTCGCGCCAGCAGCTATACCGAGGCCGCTGGCAGTGCGGTCATGGCGCAGGAGGAGATCACCATTCGGATCACGCTGGGTCGTGGTGAGGAGGGGGCTACCGTGTGGACCTCCGACCTTTCCCATGACTATGTGTCCATCAATGCGGATTACCGCAGCTAGGCTGTGGCATCGTGCTCAACAAAGCCAGATAGCGCCGTACCTGTCCCGTGCGGCGCGCACAGAGTGGATTAGACGTAATGAGTGTAATGGTAAAACGACGGGTTCATGTCGCGGCAGCGGCCATCATCAGCGCTGATCAGAAGCACGTGCTGATCGCGCGTCGGCCGTCCAATGTCGATCATGGCGGCCTGTGGGAGTTTCCTGGCGGCAAGCTGGCGCCCTATGAAACGGGTCTGGAAGGTCTGAAGCGTGAGCTGCATGAAGAGCTGGGGGTGGAGATCGTGCGCGCCCAGCCTCTGATTCGTGTGCACCACGAGTACCCGGACAAGCACATTCTGCTGGACGTGTGGCAAGTGCATGAGTTTGCCGGTGAACCTTTCGGGCGTGAAGGTCAGGCCGTGCGCTGGGTACCCATGGACGAGCTGGTGAACTACCCGTTCCCCGCCGCCAATCTGCCCATCCTGCGCGCAGTGATGCTGCCTACCGAATACCTCATTACCGGTGAAGAGGCCGATGATGAGCGGTTTGCAGCGCTGCTGGAGCGCGCCCTGCGTGAGGATAGTGTTCGCCTGGTGCAGCTGCGGGCCAAGTCGCTGGATAAAGCGGCCTACCTGGCGCGGGCAGAGCGTGCGTTGGCGCTGTGCCGCCAGTACGGCGCCAAGCTGCTGCTCAATGCCGAACCGGAAGTGCTGGAGCAGGTGGATGCCGACGGTATTCATCTCACCAGTGCGCGTTTGATGTCGCTGGACCGCCGCCCCATTGCCGAAAACAAGTGGCTCTCTGCCTCGACCCATGACCAGACGCAGCTGTCTCAAGCCGCCGTGCTGGGCTGCGATTTCGTGACGCTGTCACCCCTGCGTACCACGCCCTCCCACCCGGAAGTGGCCCCCATGGGGTGGCACGACTTCCAGCAGTTGGTCGAGCGGGCGGGCATGCGGGTGTTCGCGCTGGGTGGCATGACGCGCTTCGATGCCAACCATGCCCGCGCCGTGGGGGCTCAGGGGATCGCGTCGATCCGCGATTTCTGGAAGTGAGCCCGTGACGTCCGGCCCTGCTTGCTGGCAGGCGACGGGCGACATGGCGTGAGGAAGGGACGCCTCGTGATGCAAATGAAAACGCCTGCTCGGGTTACCCGGGCAGGCGTTTTTTTATGATGGCGGTGGTTGAAAGAACGCTTGGCTCAATCCCGGTAGCGGCGCGTCAGGTCACCGTAGGCATCGATACGGCGGTCGCGCAGATAAGGCCAGATGCGTCGCGTGTTTTCACTGCGCGCCATGTCCAGGGTCACCACCAACTGCTCGCGCTGCTCGCCAGCGTGGGCCAGCAGTTCCCCCTGGGGGCCGCAGATGAAGCTGCCTCCCCAGAATTCGATACCAGCGCCGACGCCCGAGTGGTCGGCTTCGAAGCCCACCCGGTTGGCGACCAGTACCGGCAGGCCATTGGCGACGCCATGGGCTCGCTGAATCAGCGTCCAGGCTTCCTTCTGGCGAGCTTTTTCGGCAGGGTCGTCGCTGGGGTCCCAGCCAATCGCCGTGGGGTAGAGCAGCAGCTCCGCGCCCGCCAGGGCCATGAGTCGTGCGGCTTCCGGATACCACTGATCCCAACACACCAGGATGCCCAAGCGTCCCACCGAGGTGTCGATGGGGGTGAAACCATCGCCACGGGCGGCATCGGCGTCGCCGGGGGTGAAGTAGAATTTCTCGTAGAAGCCGGGATCGTCGGGAATGTGCATCTTGCGATACTGGCCCACGCGACCCTGGGCGCGGTCATACACCACGGCGGTATTGTGGTAGAGGCCTGCGGCGCGCTTCTCGAACAGCGAGCCCACCAGCACGATATCCAGCTCTTTTGCCAGGTCGGCCAGGCGCTGCCCGGTGGGGCCATCCAGCGGCTCGGCCAGATCGAACAGCGCCGGGTCTTCGTATTGGCAGAAGTAGTGGGTAGCATGCAGCTCCTGCAGCAGCACCAGCTGGGCACCTTGACGGGCTGCTTCGCGAATACCGGCTTCGCTCTCTGCCAGGCTGCGCGCCTTGTCAGGCCAGGCAGCCTGTTGAATGACCGCAACGTTCAGCGTGTGTGACATGCCGTTCTCCTCAAGACGTTCACTTCAAGACGTTAGTTTGAAGACATTAGCTTCAAGACATTATCTTCAAGACATGGAAACAAGCGGGGCGAGTGTGCCTTTGGGTAGCTGCATGGTCAGGCAGTGCAGGCTGCCGTGCTGGCGAATCACGCTGACGCACTCGATCGGGATCAGCGTGTGCTCCGGAAACGCCGTGGCCAGGGCTTGCAGGGCAACCACGTCGGCGGGGTCACCATAGGTGGGCACCAGCACCGCCTCGTTGATGATCAGGAAGTTGGCGTAGGTGGCCGGCAGCCGGTGGCCATCTTCCGGGTCGAAGCAGGCCTGTGGCCAGGGCAGGGCGATCAGGCGGTAGGGCTCGCCATTGCGCTGGCGGAACGCCTTGAGCTCCTGTTCCATGGCCTGCAATGCCGGATAATGCGGATCTGTTGGATCGTCGCAGCGCACGTAGGCAATGGTGGAGGGGTCACAAAAGCGTGCCAGCGTGTCCACATGGCTGTCGGTGTCGTCGCCTTCCAGGTGGCCATGAGCCAGCCACAGAAAGCGGTCCACGCCGAAATCGTCAGCCAGCCGGGCTTCCACGTCGGCGCGGCTGAGGGTCGGGTTGCGGTTGGGGTTCAGCAGGCAGGCTTCGGTCGTCAACAGCGTGCCTTCGCCGTCGGTCTCGATGCCACCCCCTTCCAGCACCATGGCCCGGGAGGCGACGGGGCAGTCCCATACTCCGGCGTCGGCCAGCCATTGGGTGAGCTGGTTGTCGTGCTCGGCAGGAAATTTGCCGCCCCAGCCGGTAAAGGTATAGTCCAGCAGCAGGGGCTGATCCTCTTCGTCCAGCACCGTGATGGGGCCGTGGTCGCGTGCCCAGGTATCGTCGGTGGGTGCGACAATCAGCTGCAGCTGCGCGTCGGGGATGCCATAAGCGCTGAACGTGGCGAGCAGGCGTAGCCGGGTCGCCTCATCCGGCACGCTGATGATGACGCGTTGATAGCGTGCGGTGGCCAACACAATGCGCTCAAGGGTCGCTTCGATCCGCGATAGCATGGGCGCCCAGTCGCCGTCTGGGCGGGGCCAGGTCAACTGTAGGCCATCCTGTGGATGCCATTCGGGGAGCAAGCGATACGTCTTGATAGCCAATGTCACGGGTACTCGTGTCGAGGTAAGAGGGCTCGCCCAGCGGGCAAGAGGAACGGCCGCAATTTAGGGGGTTGCCACGCAACTTGCAAGCGTTACCGTGTGCCAGGGAACAGCCGCTGCTTTCGCTACTCTAAGGCTGCGTTTGTACATGCAGCCATGCTGAAAAAACCGTACCATGGACGCTCATTATTAAGGAATGAAGCCATGCTTGATCGTTTGCCTTTCCTGGTGGGGCTGCGCTATGTGCGCGCTAAACGCCGGAACCATTTTATTTCGTTCATTTCACTGACCTCGATGCTCGGATTGATGCTCGGCGTGGCGGTGTTGATTCTGGTGTTGTCGGTCATGAACGGCTTCGATCATGAGCTGCGTACGCGCATCCTCGGCATGGTGCCACACACCAAGATCGAAGCGCAGGAGGGTCTGGTCGAATGGGAGGCCTTGGCCAACCGGCTGACGCAGCGCGAGCGAGTGATTGGCGCGGCGCCTTATGTCGAACAGCAGGGCATGTTTTCGTCGGGTGGGCGTAATCAGGGGGCCATGGTGAACGGCATCCACCCCGACTGGGAAGGCCAGGTATCGATCATTGGCCAGCACATGCGGGAAGGTGAGCTGGCCGATCTGGTGCCCGGCGAGTGGAATGTGGTGCTGGGCTCCATGCTGGCCAGGCGTCTTGGCGTCGGGGTGGGTGACCGCGTCACGCTGCTGGTGCCCGAAGCGTCGATTACGCCCGCTGGGGTCTTTCCCCGGCTGAAGCGTTTCACGGTCAGTGGAATCTTCAGCGTGGGCGCGGATCTGGATGCCAATCTGGCCTATGCCAACATCGAAGACATGCAGACCCTGGCGCGCATGGGCGACGCCGTAGGTGGGCTGCGACTCGAGCTGGATGACCTGTTCGTGGCCGGGAGCGAAACCCAGGCCATCGTCAGGGAGTTGGGCTCGGGTTATCGTGGCACCGACTGGACGTTCTCCCACGGCAACCTGTTCCAGGCCATCCAGATGGAAAAGCGCATGATTGCGCTGCTGCTGACGGTGATCATTGCGGTGGCGGCGTTCAACATCGTGTCCACCCTGGTCATGGTAGTGACCGACAAGCGTGCCGACATTGCCATCTTGCGCACCATCGGTGCCACGCCGCGTTCGATCATGGGTATTTTCATCGTCCAGGGGTTGGCCATCGGCTTGATCGGCATTGCCGTCGGCGTAGCGGTCGGCATTGCGCTGGCGCTGACCATTTCCGACATCATCGGCTGGTTCGAGAGTGCTTTCGGCATCCAGTTCCTCGATGCCGGGGTCTACTTCATCAGCGACTTGCCCTCGCGCTTGCAGTGGAGCGATGTGCGGGACATCGTGCTGGCCGCCTTCGGCCTGACGTTCCTCTCGACACTTTACCCTGCCTGGCGAGCAGCTCGGGTTCAACCGGCTGACGTACTGCGCTATGAATAAGGATGCTCCGATGACTTCGACGATTACTCAACCACCCGCCGTCATGCTGGAATGCCGTGGCCTGACACGGGTATATAGCGAAGGGCCGCAGGATTTGACGGTGCTGGACCAGCTGGACCTTCAGGTACATGCCGGAGAGCGCGTGGCCATCGTGGGCAGCTCCGGTTCCGGCAAGACCACGCTGTTGAACCTGCTGGGAGGGTTGGATCGCCCCAGCGAAGGCAGCGTGGTGATCGCTGGCGAACCGCTGTCGGAGCTGAACGAAGCCGCACTTGGCAAATTTCGCAACCGCTACATTGGCTTCGTTTACCAGTTCCACCACCTGCTGGCCGAGTTCACTGCGCTGGAAAATGCCGCGCTGCCGCTGATCATTCGCGGCCAGGCGAAAAAGGTCGCCGAACAGCGCGCCTTGCAACTGCTCGACCGGGTGGGCATGAAGGCGCGTGCCGACCACAAGCCTGGTGAGCTTTCGGGCGGCGAGCGCCAGCGTGTGGCCATTGCCAGGGCGCTGGTGACCGATCCGAGCCTGGTGTTGATGGATGAACCCACTGGCAATCTCGATCAGACCACCGCCAGCACCATTCTGGACTTGATGGATGAGCTGGCCAAGGAGAGCGCCTGTGCCTTCGTGATCGTGACTCACGATGTGAGCCTGGCAGCTCATCAGGATCGGGTCATGAAGCTGGATGGTGGGCGGCTCGTCGAGCAGCTCCAGAGTTAATCGCTCAGGGGTTAATCGTCGAACTGCGATTCTATGCAGGCTCTGCGCCGTCGCCTTTTCAGGCGGCGGCGTTTCCAGTTATGGGAGACGTGCCAGCGCCAGATGAGCCGAATTGCGACGTTGGCGATGAGGGCCAGTGCGATGGCAGTAATCAGTGAGCCCAGCAGGAGGGGCGGCAGGATGTCGTGCATCTGCTCGGCTATCCAGCGGGTCGAAATGCGTGATGGCGCCTCGCGTACCGGAGCGCCCAGCAAAAAAGTACCGATCCGGTAATTGATGTAGAAGATCAGCGGCATGGTCAGCGGATTGGTGACCCACACCAGGCCTACCGAGAGCGCCAGATTGCAGCGAGCCAGCCGTGCCCCCAGCGCGGCCACGACCATTTGAAAAGGAATGGGCAGCATGGCACAAAAAAGCCCGACACTGAATGCGTTGGCAACGCTGCGTCGAGTGAGTAGCCACAAACCTGGATCGGCAATCAACGGCGCCATGAAACGTAGCGATCGTTGGCGTCGGATGGTGTCCGGTTTAGGCATGTAGCGCTGCAGGAAACGGCGCGGCATGTCAGGTACTCTTGCTATTGGTGCAGGCTATTATCCACATAGCGCAGGGCTTAGGCTACGTTACTGAGGCGAAGAGTCTCGGCCAGGGAGGTGGAATGGGGCGAGGGAGTGCGGTGCCAGCGGCCTTGGCTGCGCTGTTGGGCGGTGCGCTGGCGGGTTGGCTGGGGGCCGAGCGAGACGCCACCTTGGCGCTGGCACTGCTGATGGTGGCGGCCGTAGTCATGGCGACGACGCGCCCTCGTGGGTTGATATGGCTAGCGCTGGTGGCACTGATGGTGCTGACCCTTCAGCAGGAGTGGGGCAAGCGACTGCCCGACGGCTTGAGCGGCCAGGACCTGACCCTGGAGGCCCGCGTGCTCCACGTGCAAAGAGAGGACGGCGGCAGCCAACGTTTGAGGCTGGCGGTAGAAGCGTGCCGCTCGCCGGAGTCCCTGCTGCCCTGTGATCGGCTGAAGCAAGTGCGGGTCAGCGCCTACTCGGCTTTTCCCTCGTCTGCCACCCAGTCCAGTGCGGTTTACGCCGTTGGCGAGCGCTGGCAGCTGACCGTTCGGCTGCGCCCACCCAGAGGCTTTGCCAACCCCAACAGCTTTGACTATGCCCAGTGGCTGTGGCGTGAAGGTATTCATGCCACTGGCTATGTACGCAACGACCCTGCGCCCGAACGTTTGTCGGAGGCGCCTTTCCAACTACGCCAGCAGGCGGTGGCCTACCTGGAGAGTAGTGCGCCAGAGGCGCGTACCCAGCGCTGGCTGGCCGCGCTGACGCTGGGCGATAGCGACCAGCTGACGCAGCAGGACTGGGCGCTGTTGAATGCCACCGGCACCACGCACCTGGTGGTGATTTCCGGTTTGCACGTTGGCCTGGTGGCGTCCTTTACGCTGCTGTTGGCCCGCTTGGCAGCACGGCTGATGACTCCCGGTGACTGGCGCCTGCGCGTCTGGCCCTGGTGGGTGGCGGGGGCGGCTGCCGTGGGCTATGCACTGCTGGCAGGGCTGGCACCTCCTGCCATGCGCGCCATGATCATGGCCCTGCTGGGGCTATGGGTGTTGAGCGGGCGCCATGCGCCAGGCCCCTGGCAGGCCTGGTGGTTGGCCCTCGCCGTTATCGTGGTGGCCGACCCGCTCTCTCTATGGCGGCCCGGCTTGTGGCTGTCGTTCGTGGCGGTGGGCTGGCTGATCGTGATCTGGCAGGGGCGCCCTCGCCCTCGGGGTATCAAAGGCTGGTGCTGGGCGCTGCTGCGTTCCCAGCTGTTGCTGGCCCCTCTGATGGCGGCGGCGGTGCTGTTGGCATTTGGCCGAGTGGCGCCCGCGGCTCCGCTGGTCAACCTGTTGGCCGTACCCTGGGTCAGCTCGATCATGGTGCCTTCGGCGCTGCTGGGGTGGCTGCTCGCGCCGCTGCCGGGCATTGGGCTGGCAGCCTGGTGGGTGTTCACACAGGCGCTGGCGCTGTTCCATTATCTACTGGAGGCCTCGTTGGCCCTGGCACCGCTGTGGCAGCCACCGCCCGAGCACGTTTACCCGTTGGCACTGGCCTGGCTGCTGCTGGCGCTTGGCTGGGGATTGCCCGCCACGCCTGGCGGGGTGCGCATACTGGTCACGCTATTGGCGCTGAGCGCTCCCTGGTGGCCAAATGAACGCGTCGAAGAGCGTCGGCTGGTCGTCACCGTGCACGATGTGGGGCAGGGCCAGCTGGTCGAGCTGCGCAGCGCCGATTATCGGATGCTTTACGACACGGGGCCGCGTTTTCGCAGCGGTTTCATGCCCTTGCAAACGCTCTGGCCGCCTGGTCAGGCCTTCGACCTAGTGGTGGTCAGCCATGCCGATACCGACCACGCAGGCGGCGTCGAAGCGTTGCGGGACGAACATCAGGTGGCGGACTGGCGTGCTCCGCTGGACGAGCCGCTGATCGTTGCCAGCACGCCCTGTGAGCAGGGCCAGCAGTGGCAGCAGGAGGGGGTCATTTATCGTTTCCTCTGGCCCCCGGCAGAACATCAGCAGCTCTCTTCCAATGACCGCTCCTGCGTGCTGGAAGTTCAGGTGGGAGAGCATCGGCTGCTGATCACCGGTGATGTGGGGCGTCAGGTGGAACGCCACTTGCTGCCCTTGTTGGCCGGTGACGTCACGGTGCTGGTGGCGGGCCATCACGGCAGTCACACCAGCTCCGGTGTGCAGTTCGTCCGTGAAGCGATGCCTCGGCATGCCATCTTCAGTGCCGGACGCGATAATGCCTTCCAGCACCCGGCCGATGAGGTGGTACGGCGCTTCCGCCGCCAGCACAGCTGCCTGTGGAGTACCGCCCATGATGGCGCGGTGCGTATCCGCCTGGAACCGGGGGTGCCCGTGCAGATAGATACCCAGCGGCGTGTCCCCAGTGGCCAGAAGCGGTGTTGAAGCGGGCCACCATAGGGTAGAATCGCCCCCACTGCACACTACTGCCGGGAGCGCGTGTGACTGATTCAGGTTGGGTACTCTATAAACGTTTGTTGAGTTATGTGAAGCCACACTGGCGCGCTTTTTCGCTGGCCGTGGTCGGGTTTCTGATTTACGCCGCGTCCAGCACTGCGCTGGCCGAGATGATGAAGCGCCTCATCGATGGCATTCAGAATCCCGATGCCGCGTTTCGGCTTTTCCTGCCCTTGTTCGTCGTGCTGATGTTCGCAGCCCGAGGGTTGGGCACTTTCCTCAGTACTTACTTCATGGCCTACGTAGGGCGCTATGTGATTCATACGCTGCGCTGTAACGTATTCGATCACATGCTGCATCTGCCGGGGCGCTTCTTCGATCACCACTCCAGCGGGCATCTGGTGTCGCGGGTGACCTACCATGTCGAGCAGGTTGCCGGGGCAGCGACCAACGCGGTGACCATCATTCTCCGTGAAGGACTCTTCGTGGTGGGCCTGATTGGCTACCTGTTCTGGACCAACTGGATGCTCACTCTGCTGTTCATGGGAGTGACGCCGTTGATTGCCGGTGTGGTGAGTTACGTCAGCAAGCGCTTTCGGCGCATCTCCAAGCGCATCCAGCACTCCATGGGCGATGTGACGCACGTGGCCTCGGAAGCCCTCTCGGGGTATCGCGTGGTGCGCACCCATGGTGCCGAAGCCTATGAAAAGCAGCGTTTCGAACGTGTCAGCGAAGAGAATCGTCGGCAAAGCATGAAAGAAGCCATGACCCGGGCGGTCAGCTCGCCGGTGATTCTGATGCTGGTGGCCATTTCCATGGCCCTGCTGGTATGGCTGGCCATGGCCCCTCGTCTGATGGCCAACATGACGCCCGGTGAATTCGTTGCCTTCATTACTGCCGCTGCGCTGATGATCAAGCCGGTACGTCAGCTCACTGAAGTGAACAGTGAGATTCAGAAGGGCATTGCTGCTGCTGCCGAGCTGTTCGGTCTCATGGACCTGACCCCAGAGCGCGATGAGGGCGACGTGGTGCCGAGCCGTTTAACTGGCGAGGTGGTCATCGACCATGTCAGCTTCCGCTACGCCGACGACCAGCCCAACGTGCTGCACGATATTCAGCTGCGCGTCGCTCCCGGCGAATTGGTCGCTATCGTAGGGCGCTCGGGAAGCGGCAAGTCTACCCTGGTGAGCCTGCTGCCGCGCTTCTATCGACCCACCGAAGGCCAGATCCTGATTGATGGCATCGATGCCGACCGCTACGCGCTGGGGCCGCTGCGGCAGCAGATAGCGCTGGTTTCCCAGCAGGTCACCCTGTTCAATGCCACTATCGCCGACAATATCGCGTATGGCGTGGAAAATCCGGACATGGCCGCCGTGAAGGCTGCCGCAGAAGCCGCCTACGCCAGTGAGTTCATCGAGAAACTGCCGGAAGGCTATCTCACCGTGGTAGGCGAAAATGGGGTCATGCTCTCGGGCGGGCAGCGCCAGCGGTTGGCGATTGCCCGAGCCATCTTCAAGGATGCGCCGATTCTGATTCTGGACGAGGCCACGTCGGCGCTGGATACCGAATCCGAACGCTATATCCAGAAAGCCCTGGAGCGGGTCTGTGAGGGGCGCACCACGCTGGTGATCGCCCACCGCCTGTCGACCATCGAGCGTGCCGACCGCATTCTGGTCATGGACCAGGGGCGTATCGTGGAGCATGGCACCCATCAGGCGCTGTTGGAAAAGTCAGGTGCTTATGCGGCCCTGCACCAGCTTCAGTTTCAGGAGCACGAGTGAGCCTGGCGAAGCGCTGGCTCGACGCCGCCTACGGCGGAAGCCCGTGGCTGGCGCCGCTGTTTCCGCTAGGTAATTTATACCGTTATCTCATGTGTCGTCGAGCGCGCGATTACCGACGGGGGCACAAGCCCGTCTGGCGGGCGGAGGTGCCGGTGATCGTGGTGGGCAATATCACCCTGGGCGGCACCGGGAAGTCACCGCTGGTGGCCTGGTTGGGGCGCTGGCTGGTCGCGCAGGGCTACTCGCCAGGCATCGTGACCCGGGGGTATGGTGGCACCGCACCCCATTATCCGCTTCATGTCACGCCCACCACGGACCCCGCGCATAGCGGTGACGAACCGCTCATGCTGGTTCAGCAGACCGGGCTGCCCGTCATCGCAGACCCGCAGCGTGCTCGGGGCGCCCGAGCGCTGGTCGAGATGGGCTGCGATATCGTGATCAGCGATGACGGCTTGCAACACCTGGCACTGGGGCGCGATATTGAACTGGTGGTGGTCGATGGCAGCCGTGGGCTGGGCAACCAGCGCTGCCTGCCTGCAGGACCGCTGCGCGAAGGCGTTGCTCGCTTGCAACAAGTGGATGCGGTGATCGTCAATGGCACGCTGACGGCTCCCTTGCCGGTGCCTTCGGTGGCCATGCAACTGGTACCCCAGGGCTGGCGCAAGCTGGCCAGTGGCCAGCACTACCCGCTGGCTCCCTTGCCCTTTACGCTGCCAGCACATGCGCTGGCGGGGATCGGCAATCCGCAACGCTTTTTCAAGACCCTCGAAACGCTGGGGGTCCATGGGGAACAGCACCCCTTGGCGGATCATCACGCTTTCGATGAGCGAACCTTCAAGCCCATGGCCTTCGGGCCGGTGGTCATGACGGCCAAGGATGCGGTCAAATGCCGTGAGCTGGCCCCGGCGGACAGCTGGGTGCTGGAGGTGGAAGCACGGCTTCCAGAAGAGTTTGAAGATTGGCTGGCTTCCAGGCTGGCAGAACTGACACAAAGGGGAAGCACCGATGGATAAGGAACTGTTGGCAATGCTGGTTTGCCCGCTCTGCAACGGCAAGCTGAAGTATCAGCGCGATGCACAGGAGCTGTGCTGCCACTATGATGGTCTGGCCTATCCCATCCGAGACGGGATTCCGGTGATGCTGCCTGAAGAAGCGCGGCAGATGGACGCCGATGAGAAGCTGGCCACTTCACCTGGCCGTACTGGGGAGGTGTGATGGGCTCTGCGGCGCAATTCATCGCGGTCGTCCCGGCGCGGTTCGGCTCTTCACGGCTGCCTGGCAAGCCGCTTCTGGATATCGCCGGTGAGCCCATGGTAGCCCACGTGTGGCGGCGTGCCTGCGAGAGCCAGGCGCAGCGAGTCATCGTGGCCACTGACGACGAGCGTATCCGTGACGCCATGCAGGCCTACGGCGCGGAAGTGGTCATGACTCGGGCCGACCATCCCTCCGGCACGGACCGGCTGGCCGAAGTGGCCGAACAGCTCTCGCTGGCGGGCGACACGCTGGTCGTCAACGTGCAGGGTGACGAGCCATTGATCCCTCCCGTGTTGATCGACCAGGTAGCCCAGCGGCTGGCAGACGATCCTGAGGCGGCCATGGCCACCCTGGCCGAGCCCATCGGCGATGTGGATACGCTATTCAACCCCAACGTGGTCAAGGTGGTGCGTTCACTGCAAGGGCGCGCGCTCTATTTTTCCCGAGCGCCTATCCCCTGGGACAGAGAGCAGTTCAAGACTCAGCCCGATTTGCTCACCACCGATGCCTGGCTGCGCCATATTGGCATCTACGCTTACCGTGCCAGCTTTCTGGCCACCTACCGTGATCTGACGGCGTCCAGCCTGGAGCAGTTGGAACAGCTCGAGCAGCTGCGTGTATTGCAGCACGGTCATGCCATTCAGGTGGCGCTGGCCGCGGCGGCGAACCCGGCGGGGGTCGATACCCCTGAGGACCTGGCACGGGTGCGCGCCTTGTTGACGTCATCGGAGGATCGTGCATGAAGCGCGTGCTGTTCGTCTGTTTAGGCAATATTTGCCGCTCGCCCACCGCGGAAGGCGTTTTTCAGCAGGCCGTGGTGCGAGCAGGGCTGGATGACCGCATCACCATCGACTCCTGCGGAGTAGGTGACTGGCACGTAGGGAAAGCCCCGGACCCCCGCTCCCAGGCGGCGGCGCGACAACGAGGTATCGAGATTGGCCATCTTCGCGCTCGCCAATTGAAAGTCAGTGACTTCCACGAGTTCGACTACGTGCTGGGCATGGATCGCGAAAACCTCGCCGCCATGCGTGCTCTGCAACCGGCCAATAGCCAGGCCCAAGTAGGGCTGCTGCTCGATTACGCCGGGCTGCCGCAGAGCGATGTGCCTGACCCCTATTACGGTGGCGACGACGGGTTCGAGCAAGTGCTGGACTTGATCGAGCGTGCATCGCAGGGTCTGCTCGATGAGTTGCAGCGTGAACGCTAGCGCTGTCTCCCGCCCTGAGGTTCTGATGGCATCCTGGGATCTGACCCAGGCCAATACGCTGCGCTTGCCCTGTGTGGCCGAACAGTACGCGGCGCCGACCACGCTGGCGGCGTTGCAGGACGTGTTGCATCAGGCACGGCAGCAGCGGAGGCCGATGACGCTGCTCGGGGGGGGCAGTAACGTCCTGTTGCCGAGCCAGTTGTCAGGAGTGGTCATTCGTCCTTCGCTCCGGCAGTGGTGGTTGGAGCGGCGTGGCCGGGAGGTGCTGGCCTACGTAGGGGCGGGGGTGAATTGGCACGCCCTGGTGATGGCGCTGGCGGCGCGTGGCCTGTGGGGCTGTGAGAATCTGGCGCTGATCCCCGGTGACTGTGGGGCCGCTCCGGTGCAGAACATAGGTGCCTATGGTGTCGAACTGGCCGACGTGCTGGCGGCGGTGCAGGTGGTCGAGCTGGCCACGGGGGAAGTGCGCTGGCTGGATGCCGAGGCGTGTCAGTTTGGTTATCGAGACAGTCTCTTCAAACGTGAGTTGGCAGGCAAGGTGGTCATTACGCAGCTCGTCTTGCGGCTCTCGGAAACGCCCAATCCGCAATTGGGGTATGGCGACCTGGCCGCACGTGTGTCTGCCGCGCCTGACCCGCTGGAGGTGGCGCGTGCCGTCTGCGCCATTCGCCTGGAGAAACTGCCGGACCCCGCCGTGCTGGCCAATGCCGGCAGCTTCTTCAAGAACCCGCTCGTGAGCGGTGACCATGCCCAGCGGCTGTTGAACGACTATCCTGGTATGCCGCATTTTCCCCAGCCCGATGGGCAGGTGAAACTGGCGGCCGGGTGGCTGATCGACCAGTGTGGCCTGAAAGGGCACCGCCAGGGAGCGTTTGGCGTGCACCAGCATCAGGCGCTGGTGCTGGTGCACTTTGGTGGCGGTAACCGTGCAGAGCTGCTGGCGTTTGCGGATGTCGTTGCAGATGCGGTCGCCGAACGTTTTGGCGTCAGGCTGGAAGCGGAGCCACGAGTGATCTCTTGACGCTAGCGCATAAAAAAACCCCGCCGAGGCGGGGTTTTTTACGGCTGTCAGCATTACTCGGGTGAGTTTTGCTGGGCCTGCTGCTTGCGCTGTTCACGCGGGTCGTTATGAGCCCGGCGGCGGCGACGTGGCTTGGAGGCCTCTTCGTCAGCGGCAGGCTCGCCACTGGCGTTGGCGTCGGCCGCTGCCTGAGGGGCTTCGGAGGCTTTCTCTGCTGCTGCGTTTTGTGCAGCAGGCGTCGAGCGCTCCTGAGTCGCTTCCGTGGGCGCTTGCTCCTCGGCCGTGGCGGGCTTTTCCTCAGAGGTGACGGAAGATTGCGCTTCAGTGGCTGCTGAGGTGTCTTCTGCTGCTACTGCGGAAGACGCTTTTGAAGGCTCTTCCTCAACGGCCGCTGAGACTTTTTCTTCAACTACTGCAGAAGATTTTTCTTCAACCACCGCCGAAGGCTCTTTCTCTAGCGCCGCTGAGGGCTCTTTCTCAACCACTGCTGAGGGCTCTTCAATAGTGGCGGAAGATTGGCTCTCATCGGCAGAAGGTGCTTCTGCCACGGTCGTTGAGGGCTTGTCTTCAGAAACCGCTGAGGGCTTCTCTTCAACCGCCGCTGAAGGCTCTTGATCAGCCGCCGAGGTTGGTTGTTCCTCGCGTGGCGCTGTCGGCTCTTCTGTGGCCGCAGCGGGCTGCTCATGGGTGGCCGCCGGTGTCTGAGGCTCCATGGCGGATGCGGCGGGGGTGCCGTTGTCGTCTCCAGACGCGTTGGCTTCCTTGGCCGCTTCGTCGCGAATGGCAGGTTGACGGCGCTGGCGCGTTGACTTGCGTGCTTTATCCGCACTGCTGGCGCGAGCGGTGGCCGTGGTGTCTTCTGCCGCGGTCTCTTCGGTGGCCTCCTGACGTGTGTCAGTGTGCGCTTCTGCCGCGTCGTTTGGCGATTGAGCCGCTGGCTCTTGCGTGGCTGTCTCTTGAGCAGCGGTTGCTTGAGTCGCCGTTTCTGGCGCTGACGCGGCTTTCTTTGCAGGTGTTTCAGCGTCTGCCGCCGCTGAGGCAGGAGCTTCCTCGGGTGCCTGCTGGGCTTCTGCCTGGAGCTTCAACTGCTCGGCTTCGGCCTGTGGGCTCAGTGCCTGCTTGCGTGAACGCTGGCGCGGGTTGTTGCGCGTGCGCTTCGGCTTGCCGTCATCCTTTTGCGGCTCGTCCTGCTGAGCGGCCTCCGGGCGGTTATCGTCGTGCTTGGGTTTGTTGTCGCGGGGTTTCTCGCGACGCTGTTCCGGCTGCGGGGCGCTGCTGGCAGCATCGTTCTGCGACGACTCCTTGGCAGTCTCTTTCTGACGCGCGTTGCGGGGCGTGCTTTCCTGAGCCCGGCCGTCGTCCTGCTGCGGATGACGGCGACGGTTGCGTGTGCGGCTAGGGCCGCTGCGCTTGTCGTTTGCATCGTCGTTGCGGGCAGCAGGTGCCTTGGCGGTCTCGTTGCGCTGGTCGCGTGAGGCGCTGTTTTCCTGACGCTCGGGTGCTGAACGCTCCTGGGGCTGGCGCTCTTGCGCAGGCTTCTGGCGACGCTCATTGCGCGGCGGGCGGCTTGGGGCTGCCGGCTGCTCGGGCTTGCGGTTCGTCGAGCTGGCTTCCTGAGAGGCTGTCGTGCTGGTCTCATCGCCACCCAGCAGTTTGGCAAAACCGCGAATGAAGCGGCCCAGTACGCTGGGCTGTTCTGCGGGCGCCACGGCTGGGGCTGGTTTGGCAGGCGCTTCTTCGGTTTGCAGCGACTCGGGGGCCGGAGCGTTGTGAGCGATGCTCTTGACCGCGGCTTCTGCCCGCTGAGCCGGAGCCGCGAAGCTGGGAGGCGGCTCTTTGCCAATCTCGGTGTCCGTGGAAAGCTCGAAGCTCGACAGGGTGTGGCTGTCGTCTTCGTCCAGGTGGTCATCGCGCAGGCGCTGAACGTCGTAGTGCGGGGTGTCCATGTCCGGGCTGGGCAGAATGACCACGCGTACGCCCTGGCGTGATTCGATATCCGCCAGCACGCTGCGCTTTTCGTTGAGCAGATAAGTGGCGACCGGCACGGGCAGGATGGCGCGGATCTGGGCGCTGCGCTCTTTCATGGCCTCTTCTTCGATCAGGCGCATGATGGAGAGCGACAGCGAGCGCACATCGCGGATGGTGCCCTGGCCGTTACAGCGCGGGCAGACCACGCCGCTGGTTTCACCCAGCGAGGGGCGCAGGCGCTGGCGCGACATTTCCATCAGGCCGAAGCGCGAAATGCGGCCGATCTGTACGCGGGCGCGATCCAGCTTGAGCGCATCACGCATGCGGTTTTCGACTTCACGCTGGTTGCGGGCAGGGCCCATGTCGATGAAATCGATGACCACTAGCCCACCAATGTCGCGCAGGCGGAGCTGGCGAGCAATCTCGTCGGCGGCTTCGGTGTTGGTCTGCAGGGCGGTCTCTTCGATATCGCTGCCGCGGGTGGCGCGGGCCGAGTTGATGTCGATGGAGACCAGCGCTTCGGTGTGATCGATGACGATGGAGCCGCCGGAGGGCAGCTTCACTTCCCGCTGGTAGGCCGTTTCGATCTGAGATTCGATCTGGAAGCGCGAGAACAGCGGCACTTCATCGGCATACAGCTTGATCTTTTGCTGGTAGGAAGGCATCACCTGGCGGATGAACGCCAGCGCCTCGGCGTGGATATCGGGACTGTCGATCAGCACCTCGCCAATGTCCTGGCGCAGGTAGTCGCGCATGGCGCGGATGATGACGTTGGATTCGCGGTAGATCAAAAAAGGCGCAGGGCGCTTGGCGGACTCGGTGGTGATCGATTCCCACACCTGTACCAGGTAGTCCAGGTCCCACTGCAGCTCCTCGGAGCTGCGGCCAATGCCGGCGGTACGCACGATCAGGCCCATCTTGTCGGGTACCGTCAGCTGGCCCATGGCATCCTTGAGCTGGCTGCGGTCATCGCCTTCGATACGCCGCGATATGCCACCGGCACGAGGGTTGTTGGGCATCAGTACCAAAAAGCGTCCGGCCAAGCTGATGAAGGTGGTCAGGGCAGCGCCCTTGTTGCCACGCTCTTCCTTGTCTACCTGGACGATGACTTCCTGGCCCTCTTTCAATACTTCCTTGATGTTGGGGCGGCCCGAAACATCCTTGATGAAGTATTCGCGAGAGATCTCTTTCAGCGGCAGAAAGCCGTGGCGCTCGGCGCCAAAGTCGACGAAGGCGGCTTCGAGTGAGGGTTCTACCCGGGTGATTTTGCCCCGGTAGATGTTGGCTTTCTTCTGTTCGCGTGCGCCGGACTCGATATCCAGATCGTAAAGGCGCTGTCCGTCTACCAGGGCGACCCGCAGCTCTTCGGGCTGGGTCGCATTAATAAGCATCCGTTTCATGTGGTCTCACGTAGCATGTCGTGCCGTCAAACGAGGAGTCGTCGACGAACCGCTGTGTGCTGCGTGCTTGTGCTCGGCGCATGGCTATGCTGACGCATCAAGCCGGGAAGGCATCGTAGCCGACCCGGCCAAATAGGGCGTTGAGTACGTGGCGGAGGCAGAACGTGTTTCGGTGGCTGTCACGTCCATCCGGCTCTGCTGACACCGCCTACACCTGGCATTCATCGATTCGTCAACGCCGGCTGTCGGCACAGCGTTGATCTTTGCGCCCCGGCATGACAGCGCCTTGTGACGAATAAGGTAACTGCCTGGCAGGGGCGTAACGTTTTTTTGCCAGTCGTGGCTGGCGATATTCTTTTCGCTCTGCCGCGGTCAAGCGACAGAGTTGCTGCATTTCATTACGTAGGAAGCAGGCAATGCGTACACTGCCGAAGGCTTCGTTGCTCTGACCTGCATGTTGGTCGGGCAGGTGCCTAGGCTGACGTGACGGACAATTCGCTAGACGACAATTTGCCATGCAAGGCGGCTTATTGCGTTTCAGATCAGCAAGTCACGTTGGCCGATGAGCGTCTTGGAATATAACAGTAAAGAGAAGCGCCAGCAATTGACGCAATGGGGTAAGGTCTACGCTAGAATGCCGCTTTTCAATCAAGGTCACTGGCCATCATGTGGCGTGGATGACACTAGGAGTGCACGGTAATGTCCGAAGGGCGTGAAGTACAGTGGGTGGAAATCGCCCCGGAGCAGGCGGGTCAACGAATCGACAATTTTCTCATGACTCGATTGAAGGGCGCTCCACGGGCGCTTATCTACCGTATCGTGCGCAAGGGTGAAGTTCGAGTGAACAAGAAACGCGTGAAAGTGGACTATCGCCTGCAGGGTGGAGACCTCGTTCGCGTGCCGCCGTTGCGCCTGGCGCCCAAGGAGGCGGTCAAGGAGGTCAGCGATAACCTGCGCGACGTGTTGGTGGGGAGTGTCATCATGGAAGGGCCGGACTGGATGGTGTTGAACAAGCCTTCTGGCTTGGCGGTGCATGGTGGGAGTGGCGTCAAGATCGGTCTGATCGAGGCATTGCGTCAGGTGCGTGACGACTTGAGCTTTCTCGAGCTGGTCCATCGTCTGGATCGTGACACCTCTGGATGCCTGCTGTTGGCCAAGTCGCGTGAGGCGCTGGTGACCCTCAACGAGGCGCTCAAGAAGCACGGTATGGACAAGCGCTACCTGGCGTTGGTGGCAGGGCGCTGGCCTGCCAGAAAGACCTATGAAAGTGCTCGGCTGGACCGTTTCGATGCTGGAAATGGCGAGCGCCGTGTACGGGTGGATCCCAACGGCAAGGTGTCGCGTACTCACTTTTCCGTTGTGGAAACCTTCGAGAAAGTGACGCTCATCGAGGCCGAGCCGGTGACTGGGCGTACCCATCAGATTCGTGTGCACGCTGCTCACGCGGGGCACGCTTTGCTGGGCGATGACAAATACGCGACGCGTGAAAGCGAACTGCTCTCCAGGCAGCTGGGTTTGGGGCGCTTGTTCCTGCATGCGCGCTCATTGACCTTTCCCGAGCCTGGTAACGGTCGTCCGGTGACGGTCAAGGCGCCGCTGCCTGAAGCGCTGGAAGAGACGCTGGCGCGTGCGCGTCAGCCGAGCAAGTAGGGGGAGCCTGATGCGTTACGAACTGATCATCTTCGACTGGGATGGGACGCTGATGAATTCGGTGCCCAAGATCGTGTCGTGCATGCATGCCGCTGCGGCGGATGTACGCTGGCCGCCCCTGGAAGACAGCGCCATCGAAAACATCATTGGTCTTGGCCTGCCTGAAGCCATTGCAACGCTGTGCCCAGGCATCTCTCCGGAGCAGGCAGAGCGCTTGCGCCAGCGCTACTCGCATCACTTTGTGAGTGGCGACACGACGCCCATGCCTTTTTTCAACGGTGTCGAGGAGCAGTTGGCCAAGCTGCGCCAGCGTCCCCGGCAGCGGCTGGCCGTGGCCACGGGCAAGAGTCGTCGCGGCCTGGATCGTGTCTTTCGAGAAACCGATAGCGGCCAGTGGTTCGATGCCAGTCGTACCGCAGACGAAACCCGCTCCAAACCCCATCCGCAGATGCTGCTGGAGCTGCTCGCCGAGCTGAATACGCCGGTAGAGCGTGCGGTGATGGTGGGTGATACCGAATACGACCTGGAGATGGCACGTGCCATCGGCATGGATCGTGTCGGTGTGACCTATGGGGTGCACTCTGCCGAGCGGCTGGCGGCGTGCCAGCCTGTGTGGATGGCGGATGACATTCCCGCGCTGTTCGAATGGTTGCATGGCTGACGCTGGGTGACAAAGGGGCTGAGTTCTGCATGGCTACTCTGTATAGCCACTTGTACATGGCCACTTTCAAGCTTGGGTCAGGAAGACAGACAGTATGAGAGACGTCGTATGAGGGGAATCGATATGAGGGAGATAGCATGAGCGACGACCAGTCACGCGATAGAGAGCGAAGCGTTCCCTCCCACGAAGCGTCGTCGGGAAGCGCGCAGGATCCATGGACACAGGGCCCGCAAGTCGCTGCGACCGAATCGAAAGCATCGGCCGCAGGTGAGCCGAGCGACGATGCCGAAACGCTGCGCGAACGTCAGCGTCTGGCCCAGCTGGAAATGATGGACCGCTGGATTGGTGGCGTCTTGACCGAGCAGCGCCGGACGCGGCGGTGGAAGCTGTTTTTCCGTTTCGTCGTCTTGACGCTGGTGCTGGTGTCGATCACCACGACGCTTTACCGCGTGTTCGTCGCAGAGCCGGCCTCAAGCGTGCCGGAGCAGCAGCATCTGGCGTTGGTCGAGGTGCAGGGCGTCATTGCCAGTGATGCGCCCGCCAATGCCGAACGCATCATTCGCGGCTTGAATCGTGCCTGGGAGAGCGAGAGCGCGGCGGCAGTCGTGCTGCATATCGACAGCCCCGGCGGGAGCCCAGTGCAATCCCAGCGCATCCATGCGGAAATCATGCGGCTGCGTGACCTGGGAGACAAACCCATCCTGGCGGTCATCGAAGACGTGGGGGCCAGCGGTGCCTACTATATCGCGTCGGCGGCGGATGAGATCATTGCCTCTCCCGCCAGCCTGGTGGGCTCCATAGGCGTCATCTACGCAGGCTTTGGTTTCCAGGAGGCGATCGGTCGGCTGGGCGTGGAGCGGCGTGTCATGACCGCTGGGGAGAACAAGGCGTTTCTTGATCCGTTTCAGCCGCTCGATGAGGAGGTGGTTCAGTTCTGGCAAACGGTGCTGGCGCAGACCCATGAGCAGTTCATAGCAGACGTCCGGGCCGGGAGAGGCGAGCGATTGAGTGGCAATCCTGAGATTTTTTCCGGGCTGGTATGGAGCGGTGAGCAGGCGCTGGCGCTGGGGCTGGTGGATGAGCTGGCCAGTCTCGAGCAAGTGGCGCGAGCGCGTATCGGAGAAGCCGAGTGGGAGAATTACACGCCTCGGCTGGACCCCTTCGAGCGCCTGACGCGTCGTTTCACCCAGGCGGCAGCGGAAGTGCTGGGGGTGGAAAGCGCCCGCTCGCCGCTGCGCTTCCAGGCCCCCTAGTGGTAAGCCTTCAGGTCGTGACTATGCTGCACCGAGCGGGTCCAGGCCTGCCTGGCGCAGCATGTCGCAAAGAGCGATCAACGGCAGGCCGATGAGCGCATTGGGGTCGCGTCCTTCCAGGCGCTCGAACAGCGTGATGCCGAGTCCTTCCATGCGAAAGCTGCCCGCACTGTCCAGCGGTTGCTCCAGGGCGACATAGCGTTCGATTTCGGCATCGCGCAGGTGGCGAAACACGACATCGAACGTCTCGATATGCACCAGGTGGCGCTGCTGGCGGGTATCCAGTAGTGCCAGGCCTGTCAGGAAGCTGACGCGCTGGCCTGAAAAGCGTTTCAGGTTGGCGCAGGCGCGCTCGGCGGTATGAGGCTTGCCCAGCACGTCGCCTTCGAACAGCGCAATTTGATCCGACCCGATGATGCAGTGTGCCGGAAACGATTCGGCGACGGCGTGTGCCTTGCTCAGCGATAGTCGATGCACCAGGGCTTCTGGTGTTTCATGGGGCAGCGGTGTCTCATCGATATCCGGCGATTGGCACTGATAGGGTAGCTGTAATCGGTCGAGCAGGGCTTGTCGCGAGCGTGAGCTGGAGGCCAGTACCAGCGTGGCATTGGGGGCGAGGGGCACGATACTCTCCTGTGAAGGGCAAGATTTGGGTGATCGAAAAGAAAAAACGCATCGCGGACAGTGTAGCGAAAAGCCTTGGCGCATGCCTGCAGAGGCTGTCTGCGAACAGAAACTGTCAAGAAATATGCCGCTGGCTTTGACACCGGCGGGGCGAGTGCCTATCATTGCGCGCCTATGTTGACCTCACAACTCCCCAGCCGGGTTGAGCCTTATAAGCTTGCAGCCCGCCGCGAACGACTCGAAGGCCTGGTAGCGTTGAACAAGCTGCCTCGTTTGGCTGAAGAAGCCGGTGACCAAACGGGTGACTGCCACGTCACTCTTGAGTTTGGTGTCGATGCCCAAGGTCGTCGCGAAATTCGTGGTTCCCTGAAAGCGACTTTGGCGCTGCCTTGTCGTCGTTGTCTGGTGCCGCTGAGCCAAGACGTGTCGAGTGAATTCCTTCTGGGAATGATTTCAGACGAAGCGTTGGCTGCCGAGCTGCCTGCCAGTCATGAGCCTGTGCTGGTGGAAAACGAACAGCTGGACTTGCTGACGGTAATCGAGGATGAGTTGATCCTCAGCTTGCCGCAGGTGGTCTATCACGATGAGACCGAATGCCATGTCTCGGCGGAGCAGCTGGTCAGCAAGACCGAAGGCGCAGCGGACGAGTCCGCTCCTGCCAAAAACCCTTTCGCGGTGCTCAATGCTTTGAAAAGCAGTGGCGCTTTGAAAGGCAAAAAGTAAGCATCACTTACCCTACATACCTTGGAGTAAACACCCATGGCAGTTCAACAGAACCGTAAAACTCGTTCCAAGCGCGGTATGCGTCGTAGCCACGATGCGCTGAGCGCCCCGACCCTGTCTCAGGACAAGGAAACCGGCACGACTCACCTGCGTCACCACGTTTCTCCGGACGGTTTCTACCGTGGTCGCAAGGTGGTTGAGGTTTAAGCCTCTCTCGACCTTTCGCGCGGCCAGTCAGCGTGAGTGCAGTGCGCCTGGCGATTGATGTCATGGGGGGTGACCAAGGCCCCCGTGCCATTGTCGAAGGCTCTGCGAGGGCAGTGGTGGAAAATCCTGTTCTCGAACTTGCTCTGTTTGGCCCGCATCAGCGCATTGTCGCTGAGCTTTCGCGCTTGCCGCAGCCCTTGGCTGCGGCAGTGTCACGTTTGGCGGTCATCGACGCGCCTGATAGCGTGGCGCCCGACGCTACCGCCGCCTGGGCGTTGCGCCGCGGCCAGCACACCAGCATGGCCTCCATGCTGCGCCATGTGTCGGCTGGGCACGCCGTTGCGGGGGTCAGCGCAGGCAATACCGGAGCGCTGGTGGCGCTTGCAAGGCGTGAGCTGGGCATGCTGGCGGGGTTTTCCAGGCCAGCGATCAGCACCGCCATTCCTGCACGATCAGGGGGGCGTTGCTATCTGCTTGATCTGGGTGCCAACGTCGATTCCCCCGCAGAACGGTTGCTAGATTTTGCCGTCATGGGGGCGGCCATGGCGCAATGCATGGACGGTATCGAACGTCCGCGCGTGGCGTTATTGAACGTTGGCTCGGAAGCCACCAAGGGCAGTGCCACGGTGCGCGAGGCAGATGCCTTGATTCGTCGTCATGCAGACCCTGGTTTCGACTATTGTGGCTATGCTGAGGGGGGGGATGTCTTTCAGGGCCAGCTGGACGTGGTCGTGTGTGATGGCTTTGTCGGCAATGTGATGCTCAAGGCAAGTGAAGGTTTGACTCGTATGCTGGTCGAGCGTGTTCAGATGGCGTTTGAATCGCGCCTCACTGGGCGGCTGGCAAGTCTACTGGCCAAGCCTGTACTCAAGCGCCTCAAGCAAGAGCTGGATCCGGTGCGCTATAACGGAGCCAGCCTGCTTGGGTTGAAGCATATCGTGGTGAAAAGTCATGGCGGAGCCCAGGCAGACGGCTTTTATTATGCCATTTTGCGGGCACTGCATGAGGTGGAGCAGGCCCTGCCTGCCCAATTGGCAAAGCGTTTTTGCTGATGCCGCCGTGATTGTATGACAATAAACGATATACGACTTTGCGGGTTATTGGAGGCAGCAGGAGATGCCGACACCCGTTGTCAAACGGGGACAATAGCTACGCCTATCGCTCAATTGAGCAAATGCCTACAAGAGCAAAGGTGAACGACATGTCTCAACCCCTTGCCCTCATTTTTCCCGGGCAGGGCTCTCAGCAGCTTGGAATGCTGCGAGAGCTGGCCGAGCGCTACAGCGTAGTGGGAACGACCTTTGAGGAAGCGTCAGATGCGTTGGGCTACGATTTGTGGAAAGTAGTCCAGGAAGGACCTGAAGATGCATTGAACGCGACCGCGTGCAC
The DNA here is from genome assembly GCF_014651795.1 of Vreelandella hamiltonii. Lineage (NCBI taxonomy): Bacteria > Pseudomonadati > Pseudomonadota > Gammaproteobacteria > Oceanospirillales > Halomonadaceae > Vreelandella > Vreelandella hamiltonii. The sequence continues at coordinate 250,241 of NZ_BMXO01000003.1, forward strand.
CCAGCCGGCGCTGCTGACCTCCAGCGTGGCCATCTGGCGTGTATGGCAGGAGTTGGAAGGACCGCGCCCCAACATGATGGCTGGCCACAGCCTGGGCGAGTACAGTGCCATGGTGTGTGCCGGTGTCATGGGGTTTGCCGAGGGTGTGCAGCTGGTACGCCTGCGCGGTGAAGCCATGCAGCAGGCGGTGCCCGCTGGTCAGGGGGGGATGGCGGCCATCCTCGGGCTGGATGATCAGGCGGTAGAAGACGCCTGTGCGCAAGCAGCCCAGGGCGACGTGGTCGCTGCGGTCAACTACAATTCGCCTGGCCAGGTGGTCATCGCGGGCAGCAAGGCAGCCGTAGAGCGTGCTATCGTTGCCTGCCAGGAGGCGGGTGCCAAGCGTGCTCTGTCCCTGCCGGTCTCTGTGCCTTCGCACTGTGCGCTGATGAAGCCTGCGGCCGAGCAGTTGGCCGAGGCCATGCAGAAGATTGAACTGCGTGCACCTCGCTATACGGTGGTTCAGAATGTAGATGCCCAGGCGCATGCCGATATCGATACGCTGCGCACGCGGCTGATCGAACAGCTTTATCAGCCGGTGCGCTGGTCTGCCTGCGTCGAAGCGATGACCGAGCAAGGGGCGAGCGTGTTTATCGAGTGTGGTCCTGGTAAGGTGCTGACCGGCTTGAACAAGCGGATCGTGCGCAGTGCCAAGGGGTTGGCGGTCAATGACCCGGATAGCCTGGATGCCGCGCTGGAGTTGGCTCGCGAAGCGTTGGCAGATGGTGCGTGACCAGCGGTTGTTTTCTGCTACCTTTGCTAGTTTGGTGAAAGGATAAACGTAATGACGCAAGAAAAACGAGTGGCGCTGGTCACTGGCGCCAGCCGAGGTATCGGGCGAGCCATTGCTCACGAGCTGGGTCGCCAAGGGCGCATCGTGGTGGGAACCGCCACCAGTGAGTCGGGTGCCGAGAAAATCGATGCCGATCTCAAAGCCAATGGTATCGAAGGCGCTGGCCTGTGTCTGAACGTGACCGATCAGTCCAGCATCGATGAGGTGTTGAAGAGCATTACCGAGCGTTTCGGTGCGCCGACCATTCTGGTCAACAATGCCGGTATCACTCGTGATAACCTGCTCATGCGCATGAAGGAAGAGGAGTGGGATTCCGTCATGGATACCAACCTCAAGTCCGTCTATCGTGTCAGCAAGGCTTGTTTGCGCGGCATGACCAAGGCACGCTTTGGTCGTATCGTGTCGATCAGCTCGGTGGTGGCGACCATGGGCAACCTGGGGCAAGCCAACTACGCGGCTGCCAAGGCGGGCATGGAAGGGTTCAGTCGTGCACTGGCCCGTGAAGTTGCCTCGCGTGCGATCACGGTCAATGCCGTGGCACCGGGTTTCATCGCGACCGACATGACCGAAGCGCTGCCGGAGGCGCAGCACGAGATGCTGCTCAAGCAGATTCCGCTCGCTCGCCTGGGTGGGCCGGAAGAGATCGCCGCCGCAGTAGGGTTCTTGACCAGTGATGCTGCAGGTTACATCACGGGTGAAACCCTGCATGTCAACGGCGGTATGAATATGCGTTGATGGCCTTGAGACTGGCGGTTGCGTCAGCTTGAGGGCGTCTATAAACTACCCCGCAGCTTTTGGCTTGCGGTTTCCAAATAGCTGGTTATCTATAACGGCTAATGTGAACGACTGGAGTACGTTGATGAGTACTATTGAAGAGCGCGTTAAAAAAGTTGTGGCAGAGCGCCTGAACGTAAAAGAAGAAGATATCCAGAATAGCTCTTCTTTCACAGAAGACCTGGGTGCTGACTCTCTGGACACCGTTGAACTGGTGATGGCGTTGGAAGAGGAATTCGACACCGAAATTCCTGACGAAGAAGCCGAGAAGATCACCACGGTTCAGGAAGCCATCGACTACGTGAACGCCCACCAGTAAGGGCTCGGTCGACGCTGTGAACCAGGGTGGCAAGCTGTCCACCCATGTTAAAAAAGCCGTCCTGATATGGGGCGGCTTTTTTGCTTTGCGGTCACAATGAATATAACGTGCAATCTCCGTTATACTAGTCACCAATTTTGTGCTGCAAGATGACCCGGACGGGTCGTGTCACCAAGGATGCCTGGAGGAAAGCTGATGGCGCGAAGAAGGGTAGTGGTAACTGGGTTAGGCCTGGTGACCCCAGTGGGCAACAACGTGGCTGAATCGTGGGCGAATATCGTCGCCGGTAAAAGTGGAATCGCAGCCATCGAGCATTTCGATACCAGCGGTTTCAACACGCGGTTTGGCGGTTCGGTCAAGGACTTCGATATCAGCCCTTATCTGAATCCGAAAGATGCCCGCAAGATGGATCTATTCATTCAGTACGGCATGGCAGCCGGAGCCCAGGCCATTAAGGATTCTGGCATCGAGTGCACCGAAGAGAATGCCGAGCGGATTGGTGTGGCGGTAGGCTCGGGCATTGGCGGCCTGCCGATGATCGAGCAGAACCACAGTGCGCTGCTCAAGGGGGGCGCTCGTCGCGTGTCGCCGTTCTTCGTTCCGGGATCCATCATCAACATGATTTCCGGCAACATGGCCATTCAGCATGGCTTCAAGGGCCCCAATATCGCGATTACCACGGCCTGTACGTCGGGTACTCACAATATCGGCTACAGTGCGCGTACCATCGCCTATGGCGATGCCGACGTGATGGTGTGTGGTGGCGCGGAAATGGCCACCACGCCTTTGGGCCTGGGGGGCTTTTCAGCGGCGCGTGCCCTGTCCACTCGTAATGACGATCCGCAAGCGGCCAGCCGCCCCTGGGATCGGGATCGGGACGGTTTCGTGCTGTCCGATGGGGCAGGTATTCTGGTGCTGGAAGAGTATGAGCACGCCAAGGCACGCGGGGCGCATATCTATGCGGAGCTGGCGGGCTTTGGCATGAGTGATGATGCTTATCATATGACTGCCCCGCCGGAAGATGGTCGAGGCGCTGCGCTTTCCATGAGCAACGCCATCAAGGACGCGGGTATCGACCCCTCCGACGTGGATTATATCAATGCCCATGGTACCTCGACGGCCGCAGGCGATCTGGCCGAAAGTCGTGCCGTCGAGAAGGTGCTGGGGAGCGCTGCTCAAGACGTGGCGGTCAGTTCGACCAAGTCCATGATTGGCCACCTGCTGGGCGCGGCCGGTGCGGTCGAGGCGGTGTTCAGTATCCTGGCAATTCGTGACCAGGTGGCACCGCCCACCATCAACCTGGATAACCCCCAGGAGGGCTGTCGCCTCGACTACGTGCCCCACACTGCCCGCGACATGCGCATCGATATCACGCTCTCCAACTCCTTCGGGTTTGGTGGCACCAACGGTTCGCTGCTGTTCAAGCGGGTATAGCGCGTCATGACCATGCCTTGGGTGCCGTTCGATGACCGAGGGCTGGCGTATGGGGATGGTCTGTTCGAAACGGTGCTGCTTCGTGAAGGGCAGCCCGTGCTGTGGTCATACCATCAGGCAAGATTGGCCTCGGGGTGCCAGCGGCTTGGTATCCCGATGCCTGCTGATTCAGCACTTGCCGATACGTGGAAAACCCCAGTAGAGGCACCTCTGGAGGTGCTCAAGGTCATCGTGACCCGGGGCAGCGGGGGGCGTGGTTACGCGCTCCCCGATCAAGTAGCGCCAAGGCTGCTGAGTCGTAGAACGCCCTTTGCTGCCAGCCCCGAGCGCTGGCAGCAGGGGGTGCGCGTGCGCTTATGCCAACTGCGGCTGGGTCACCAGCCGCAGTTGGCGGGCATCAAGCACTTGAACCGCCTCGAAAACGTGCTTGCCCGCCGAGAATGGCGGGCAAGTGCCATTGCTGAAGGGCTGCTGCTCGATCACAGCGATAACGTCATCGAAGCGACCAGCATGAACCTGTTCTGGCAATCGGGTCAGGCGTTGTTCACGCCCTTCGTCGATGGCTGTGGCGTCGCAGGAACGCTGCGGGCTGCGCTACTGGAGCTGGGACATGTCAGGGAGAGCAAGCTGCCTGTGAGCGCGCTCTCCAGCGTCGAGCGCCTTTGGGTGGGCAACTCTGTGCAAGGCGTGTGGCCCGTACATCGGTTGGATGACCCGCAGGGCAGCATCTTGCGTACCTGGCCGGAGGTGCAAGGCCCCGACCCGTTACAGCGGGTGGCCCATCCGCTATTGGGCTATCCAGCCTGAATAGCCAACAACGACTTTGAAATCACTGAGGTGACATCGTGAAACGGTTTCTTATCGCCGTGGGGCTGATCATTGCGCTAGGAGTTGCCGCAGTGGCCGGTGGCTACGCCTATTGGCAGCATCGTCTGGCGGCGCCTATTGCGCTGGATGAGCCAGCGCTTTACCAGGTGCCTGCCGGTGCAGGCTTCAATCAGGTGCTTCGTCAGTTGGAAGCGGAAGGCATTATCCAGGCGCGCTGGCCCTTCCAACTGCTGGCGCGGCTGGAGCCCGAGCAAGTGCCGCGTCTGCGGGTAGGCGAATATCAGCTGGTGCCGGGCATGAGCGGTATGGAGTTGGTGGCACTGCTGGGCAGCAACAACGTGGTGACGTACCCGTTGACCATCCCGGAAGGGTGGACCTTCCGCCAGATGCGCGCTTTGCTGGACAGTGCCCCGAAGCTGGAAAATCGTACCGCCGAGATGAGCGATGACGAGGTCATGGCCTTATTGGGGCGTGAAGGCACGTTTCCTGAGGGTTGGTTCTTTCCGGATACCTACCGCTACCACCTGGGCATGAGCGATGTGGATATTCTGCGCCAGTCGCTGAGCCGCATGGAGCGAATCCTGGAAGAGGTCTGGGAGCAGCGTGATGACGACCTGACCATCGATACCCCCTACGAGGCGTTGATCATGGCGTCGTTGATCGAACGCGAAACCGGTGCGCCGGAAGAGCGTCGTGAAATCGCCGGAGTATTCAAGCGTCGTATGGAGCAGGGCATGCGGCTGCAGACCGACCCGACCATCATCTATGGCATGGGCGAGCGTTATCAGGGGCGCATTACTCGCGCCGACATCCGCGAGGCAACCCCCTACAATACTTACGTGATCGATGGCCTTCCGCCCACGCCCATCGCCATGCCGGGGCGCGCCTCGCTGGAGGCGGCGGTGAATCCGTTGCCGGGTGAAACGCTCTATTTCGTTTCCCGTGGCGATGGTACGCACCACTTTTCGCGCACCCTGCGCGAGCACAACAATGCGGTGAATCGCTATATTCGCAACCGCTGACACACAGATCATGGCGAGCATTATCATGGCGTATCTATTCCGTAAGGGGCAGCAATGAGCAAGCGTGGTCGCTTCATCACCCTGGAGGGTGGTGAGGGCGTCGGAAAATCTACCAACGTGGCGTTCGTGGAGGCCTGGCTGAACGAGCAGGGGCTCGACGTAGTGCGAACCCGTGAGCCCGGTGGCACGCCGCGTGCCGAAGCCATTCGCGAGCTGCTGCTGGATCCTGCACCTCAGGAGCCGCTGAGCGTGGACGCTGAGCTACTGCTGGTTTTCGCGGCCCGAGCACAGCATCTGGCCGAAAAAATCGTGCCGGCTCTGGAGCGCGGGGCCTGGGTGGTGTGTGACCGCTTCACCGATGCCACCTTTGCGTATCAGGGTGGCGGGCGTGGCATCGATCCGGCGCGCATTGCTCAGTTGGAGTGCTTCGTTCAGCAAGGGCTTTCTCCGGATTTGACGCTGCTGCTGGACATGCCCGTCGAGGCTGCCCGCCAACGCCTGGAAGGGCGGTTGCGTGATCTCAACACCCAGCGCGACCGTTTCGAGCAGGAGCATGCCGCGTTTTTCAGCGCCGTGCGTGAGGCTTACCTGGCGCGGGCCCAGGCGGCACCGCAGCGCTTTGCCGTGGTCGATGCGGCACAGCCTCTCGAAGGCGTGCAGGCGGCCATTGCGCGCGCACTGGAAGCACGGATGGCGCAATGGTCGTGAATGATGTCTTGCCGTGGCACCAGGCGACGTGGCGGCAGCTGGTGCGCCTGTCCGACAGCGGTCGCATGCCCCATGCGCTGCTGCTCAGCGGCGCCCATGGGGTGGGCAAGCAGCAGCTTGCCGAAGCGCTGATCGCACGCACGCTGTGCGCGCAGCCCGGTGACCAGGCGTGTGGTCATTGCCATGCCTGCCATATGCTGGCGTCAGGCTATCACCCCGACCTGCTGAGGGTGTCGCCGGAGGAGGGCAAGCGTCAAATTCGCATAGACCCCATTCGCGAGGTCAACCGTTTCGTGTCACAAACGGCGCAGCAGGGCGGCTACCGAGTCATCGTCGTGTCACCGGCGGAGGCCATGAACATCGCGGCGGCCAATGCGCTGCTCAAGAGCCTCGAGGAGCCAGGTGAAAAGACGCTGTTCATTCTGCTCTCCGATGTACCCTCTCGCACGCTGCCCACCATCCGTTCGCGCTGCCAGCAGTGGGCGCTACCCAGCGTGGCATTCGACGAGTGCCGTGGCTGGCTGACCCAGCAGTTGGGCGGTGACGAGGCACACTTCTGGTGGCAAGTTTCAGGCGGACTGCCCTTGCTGGCGGTGGAGCTGGCGGCGCCGGAGGAGCGGGCACTACGCCATCAGATTCATGACTGCTTCGAGCAGCTGGTCAGGGGTGCCGAACCGGTGGCGGAGGCGGCGAGGTTGGATCGTCAGGCGATCGATTCGATCTTGTGGTACGGTATCGCCTGGCTTGAAGACTTGATCCGGCTGGGGCTGTCGGGCGAGCAAAGCGCGTTGCACAATCCCGATCTTGCGCCATTGTATCGACAAGCCGTCAAGAATGGCCGGGTTCAGGACTGGTTTCGACTGCTCGATTACGCCCGCGAGCAACGTCGGCTACTGGCCGTGGGAGCCAACCCCAATCCGCAACTGGTGCTGGAGGCCTGGCTGGTACGTTGGTCGGCCCTGCTGCGCTCATGACAACGTGTTTCTGACGAGGTGGTGATGGCTGCTCAAAAAGCGCTCTCCTTGACCATACCGGATGTGCCTACGCTGCTCGCTGCCTATATGCCTTTTCTGGATCGCGGCGGGATCTTTGTCCCCACGTCTTCGCTCTATCGTCTCGGGCAGCCGATGGTATTGCTGTTGACGCTGCCGGGAGAGACCGAACGCCTTTCTGTCAGCAGTCAGGTCATCTGGATTTCGCCCGAAGGTGTCAGCGGTCGGCGGATGCCGGGCATCGGGGTGCACTTCAGCCAACAGGATTATCCCGTTCGCGACCGGATCGAGACTTTGCTGGCCGGTCAGTTGGACAAGGCGCCGCCTTCGTTCACGTTGTAACATCGTCGTCACGCCACTCATCCCCTGCGAGATTTTCATGTTCGTTGATTCACACTGTCATCTGGACCGCCTATCCGAGCTTACTCACGGCGGCGACGTTGCTGCCACGCTGGCAGCAGCGCGTGCTGCTCACGTGCATCAGTTTCTGGCCATCTCGACCTCGCTGGAAGAGTTGCCTGGTCTGGCCGCCATCGCCAGAGAACATGAGGACGTGGTGATATCGGCAGGGCTGCATCCACTGCATCAGGCTCCGGTAGAGCCCAGCGTGGAGCAGATCGTGGAGGCCGCCCAGCAGTACGACGTGGTGGCCATCGGGGAAACCGGGCTGGATTACCACTATCAGGAGAGCGTACCTCAGGCCGTTCAGCACGAACGCTTCAAGCGTCACCTGATGGCTGCTGCCGAGCTGGAGCTGCCGGTCATCGTGCATACGCGAGAGGCCAAGGAGGACACCTTGGCCCTGCTGCGTGAATATGCCGATCCTCACGTCGGTGGGGTACTGCACTGCTTCACCGAAGATCTGGACATGGCCCGAGAGGCGGTTCGGCTCGGCTTTTACATTTCGCTGTCGGGAATCATCACGTTTCGTAATGCCGCGCCATTGCGAGAGTTGGCTCGACAACTGCCCCTCGACAGGCTGCTGATTGAAACCGATAGTCCCTATCTGGCCCCCGTGCCTCATCGCGGTAAGCCCAATGAGCCTGCCTGGGTCGTCGAAGTCGCCGAGTGCATTGCTCAGCAGCGCGGTATCACCACCGACGAGGTCGCCATGCAGACCACCGCCAATTTCTACCATCTGTTTCGTGGTGCCGTTCCCGATGCACCGCCTCATGTCAAAGAAGCGCTGGCCCAGTCGGGTCTGTTGGTATAGCGCTCGGCGCAGTTCAGGAGAAGGGCGATGACGCTGGATCGGCTACTGCAGCAACGGGGTGACGCGGCAGATATTCCCCCGCTGGATACCTGGCACCCTGCGCTGTCTGGCGACATGGATATCGTGATTCATCCAGACGGCACCTGGCAGCACGAGGGGCAGCCGTTTGCGCGTCCGGCGGTGGCGAAGCTGCTGGCAAGCCTGCTACGCCTGGACGATGAGGGGTACTGCCTGGTGACACCTGCAGAGCGCTGGCGCGTTCAAGTAGTGGATCGTCCGCTGCTGATCGTGGAAGCGGATTTCTACGATGATGCCTGGTGGTTCAAGACTCAGTTCGACGATGTGGTGCGGCTGGACCACCAGCACCCGCTGACGCTGACCGCCACCCCCGACGGAGAGCTGGCCCCCGAGTGTGCGGTGCGCTTTGGCCTGGCCGCGCGCCTGCATCGCAACGTGTTCTATCGGCTGGTCGAGCAGGCCCAGATACACGAGCTGGCCGGTGGCCGCAGCGAATGCCGCCTCTACAGTGCGGGTGAATGGCATCGGTTGGGCATGTGGGATAACGGCGTGGCGGGTGAGGTATCGTGAAACTGACCGCCGAACAGCAGGCCGTCGTTCGTCATGGTGCCGGGCATGCGCGGGTGGCGGCGGTAGCAGGAGCCGGTAAGACGACCACCATGGCCGCACGCGTGCTGCACCTGTTGGCGCAGGGAGTCTCCCCACGTCGGATGCTGGTGCTGATGTTCAACCGCTCGGCCAAGGATGATTTTCAGCGCCGCCTTGCCAAAATGGCACCGCAGGGGCAAGCCCTGCCGGATGTGCGTACCTTCCATTCGCTCGGGCATCGGCTCACGCAAAGTTTGTGTCGTTGGGGGGCGCTGGCGCCGCGGCGTCTGCTCTCTGCCGAGTGGCAGATGGAGCGTCTGCTGCGCCAGGCAAGCCTCAATGTGCTGGACGATGCCGAGCAACGCGATGCCGCCCTGGAAGGGGACCGCCTGGAAGCGCTGGCCCATTTTTGTGCTCTGGTCAAAGCAGAAATGTTGCCTGCTGCCACGCTGTATGAGCAACTGAGCTACGAGCCTGACACTGATTACTTTCCGGCGGCCTTCGGCGAGGCCGAGCGCCTGCTGGAAGCCGAAGGCGTCATGACTTACGCGGACTTGCTCTACCGCCCGCTGCAAGCGCTGGAGGCCGAACCTGTTTTGCGTCAGCGGGTCGAAGGGTTCCTCGACCACGTCATCGTAGATGAATACCAGGATATCAATACCGTTCAACAGCGGCTTCTGGCCGTGCTGGCAGGCCCTGATGCCAGCGTCATGGCAGTGGGAGATGCCAATCAGTGCATCTATGAATGGCGGGGTGCCAGGCCGGACACCATGCTGGAAAACTTTACCGCCACGTTCGGCACCGCCACGGATTATCCGCTCTCCACGACCTTTCGCCATGGGCACGCGCTGGCGCTGACGGCCAACCACGCCATCATGGCGAACCAGCGCCGCCCCGACCAGCTATGCTTGGCGGCTGCCCAGAATCCGAAGACTCAGGTCCGCGTGGGGCTGGGCAGCCGCCTGTTGCTGGATGCCCTGATGGACTGGCAGGCCCAGGGGCGGGCATTGAGTGATGCCAGCCTGCTGGTGCGCAGCTGGGCGCTTTCGGTGCCTTTTCAGCTGGCGCTGCTTCAGGCCGGGGTGCCTTTTCGGCTGCTGCGTGAGGATCGCTTCGTGTTTCGCCTGCCGCTGGTACAGGCACTGGCAGGCTATTTGAAGCTGTCGCGGCGGGCCGAACTGCTGCACGATCCCGAGCATCTGCTGCTGTTGCTGTCCCAGCCCACGCCCTTCGTGGCCCGTGAGCGCCTGCAGCGCCTGGCGTCTCAGCTGGCGGCCACCCAGCGCTGGCCAGAGCGAGATGATGCCGTGCTGTCAACGCTCAAACCCTTGCAGCGGCGTACGCTGAAAAAACGCTGGGAACTGCTGTGCGAGCTGCCGCGTTTGGCTGGCTGGCCGCCAGCTCGGCTGCTGCATCACGTAGTGGATACCATCGATGCCGAGAAAACCCTCAAGCGCGCGGCTGCTCGGCGCGATAAAGGCGAGGAAGACGTGCGTCTGCTGGACGTGTTGATCGAACAGGCGGAGAGCGTCCAGGATCCTGATGCCTTCATCGAGCTGCTGGAGCGCCCAGTGGAAAATCAGGCCCAGGGCGTGTTGATTACCACGGTGCATGGTGCCAAAGGTCTGGAGTGGCCGCTGGTGGCAGTGGCCGGCGTCAATGAAGAGGACTTTCCCCACTACAGCCGTGACAACCCGCTCAGCGATGATCGTCTGGAAGAGGAGCGGCGACTGTTTTACGTGGCCATCACCCGCGCCAAAGAGCAGCTATTGGTGCTGCACGACGGTGGCGCTCATCGCCCCAGCCGGTTCATTGGTGAAAGCGCCTGGCAGGATGCCGTGCGTATTGCTGAATGCCTGCATGATGAGGGCGGTAGCGCCGAGCCGCTGGAGGTATCGTCACCTAGCCTGGTGAGACGCTACCTCGACCGGTTGGGGCGCAGTGATATCGTTCTGGCCGCCGCGCAGCTCAAGGAAGCGCCTGCGGACTATCAAGTGACCATGTCGTTCTACCCGGGCCAGCGTCTGCGACATGCCGTATTTGGGGAAGGGGAGGTGGCGGCCGTGGAGGGCAACCCGTCGGACCCCGTCATCGACGTGAGATTCGTGCAAGCGGGGCGTCGACGGCTGATCGCACGGCGTGCGCCCATCGAAGTCGTGGAACCTGCTGGCAGCGCCATTGGCTGACGCTCTTGAGTGCCTGCCGACCTTGTCAATAGTCCACCTTTAACTGTATACGACGCAAGGTCTCCATCCGGTGTTTGACTTACCCTGATACTGCCGATTAAATGCTTTGAAGTTAACTATTTACCTTGCGGGTAATCGGCATGCCAAGGCATTTCGTCAGGTCGTTCGCCATCTTCCTCGTGATATACAGCAGCACTACGACGGCTGACGGCTCGCTACCCAGCGCCACCTTGAACGGCTTTGGCACTCTTGGAGTAGTGCATGCCGATATCTCCAATGCCGATTTTGTTGCTGACCCACTCGCTTCTTCGGGGGCAGGTTTCAGTGGACACTGGAGTGCCGAAGTCGATAGTCGCCTTGGCCTGCAGGCAATGGTGTCGGCGACGTCAACGCTTTCCGCCACCGTACAGGTGGTCAGTGAAAAGCGCTTCGATGGCTCTTATGCGCCTGAGTTCGAGTGGGCTTATCTCCAGTTTGATGCCACGCCACAGCTGAGCCTTCGCGCTGGTCGTATGGTGCAGGGCAATTTTCTAAACTCCGAATACCGCAAGGTCAACTACGCCACGCCGTGGGTCAGGCCTCCCTCTGAGGTTTATCGCCTCGTGCCCGTTGCCAACTTTGACGGTGTCGATCTGCGCTACCGCTACTCTACAGGCACGGTCGTGCATGATCTGCGGCTCAGCTACGGTGGCGGCAACGTGGAGTATTCGTCTGGCGATATCGAGGCCTCCGACTCGTGGGGTATATCGCAACGCACCCAATGGGGCGATGTCACGCTCTTCGCCAGCTATGGTGAGCTCAGCGTCAGCGCTGAAGAGTTGACCCGGTTTTTTGACATCTACCGGCTCTTTGGCCCACCGGGTGAATCGCTTGCCAATCGCTACGAGGTGGATGGCAAGGCGTTGCGAGTACTTGGCATTGGTGTTGGCTATGACCCTGGCCCCTGGTTTGCTCAGGCAGAGTGGGCCCGGCTCTCTTCAGCATCGTTGGTGGGGCGTGGAGAAAGTGTTCATGTCACTGCAGGTTATCGTTTTGGTAGCTGGACGCCTTTTGCCGCGTTTGGCAGCGCGCGCGTATTGAGCGACACCTTCGAGCCGGGGCTGGATCCTGCGCTTTATCCCTCTCCTTTCGCAGAGGGGGCCCTATTGCTGAACGGCACGCTCAATGCGTTGCTGGCCTCCGGGCTTCAGCAGGATAGCCAGACCTTGGGGGTACGCTGGGACTTTCGCCCCGGCATGGCCTTGACCGCACAATATGATCATCTGGATTTTCGCTCGGGCTCCCCAGGAGGGCTCATCAACCAGCAGCCCGGCTTTCAGCCAGGTGGCGCTGTCAACGTGTTCAGCCTTGCGCTCGACTTTGTATTTTAGGGGGCGTGAACATGACTAAGCGGTTAACTCGGGTCTGTTACCTTGTCATGCTCTGTGTGCTTCCCTGCACGGTGATGGCTGACCTTCTTGTGGTAGTGGCCGCAGAGGCGACGCTGGATCGCATACAGCGCCAAGAGCTAAAAGATCTCTATTTGGAAAGTCGCTCCCCGCTCCGAGGGCAGGCGCATATGGTTCCTATAGATCAGTCCGAGCGGACACCCGAGCATAGCGAGTTTTATCGTCGTTATATTGAAAAAACGCCCGCGCAGCTGCGGGCTCATTGGGCCAGGTTGATTTTTACCGGACGCGGCCAGCCGCCGCTCACATTGCCCGATAGCCAAGCCGTCGTGGATAGGCTGATTGGTGATCCAAGAGCCTTGGGGTACATAGATGCCCGCTTTCTGGATGAGCGGCTCAAGGTGGTGACGGTTGAGTAGCCTCAAAGGCCCGGAACCCGGCAGGGCGACTCAGCAGAGCGAGGGTGTTTGGCACCAATGGTTGGCCGACCCTCGTGTGCTGTTCGGAACGGTTGTCATGCTCATGCTGGCCATCATCTGGAGCAGTACTCATTATCTGGTCACGCGTGAGCAAGCTGCCATCAAGCGGCAGGTCGAGCTGTCCATTTTGGACGTTGCGGATACTTATGAAGCGCGAGTGTTGCGCTCGCTGAGAGAAATTGATTCCACCTTGAAGCTCGTCGACCTGGTCGCCAGCCAGCAGCAAACAGGCATCCTGGATGCGCTTCAAGAGTATGCCTTGCTCCCGCCCGAGCTGATCTTTTCCGTGGGTATCGTCGATGCGCAAGGGCAGGTGATGGAGAGCTCCGGTGTCTGGGATGGAGCTGCGAGCATCGTATTGCCTCCCTTGTCGTTGGCTCCTGGATTGTTCATCGAGGCCTTTTCGGACGAGGGGCGCGAGCTGTTTCTCTTTGCAAGATTGTTGAGCGACGTTGGATATGGCAATGCTCCCGTATGGGGCATTTTGGCGGTGAGTGCAGACTATTTTGTCAGTGGCTATGACGCTGCCGCGTTGGGTGAGCGGGGTGTTTTGGCGTTAGTCGATGCCTCACATGTCACTCGTGTTGCACGAAGTGGGGATCGCCTGTATTCGGGCGTTGCCATGGAACTGAGTAACGATGAGGACGCTTTGGGCAGCGGCGATGCGCCCTTTATTGCCCATTGGCTTGGTAGCGAACGAATGACGTTGGTGAAGCCGCTGTATAACTTCCCCTTGTCTGTCGTGGTGGGTATCTCCGTTGATGAGAAGCTGGCCAGTGCCAGTCCGATGATACGTCGTTACTGGCTACGCGCCGTGATCGCGAGTGTGGTGGCGCTGTTGATCCTTGGGGTGCTGACCTGGCAGAGCCTGCAACTGCAGCGCGAGCGACAGCGGGCGACAGACGAACGCTTGCGACATGCCCATCATATCGAGCACCTCGCGTTTCACGATACGCTGACCAATTTGCCCAACAGAGTCTATTTGAGTTTTGTGATGCGCAAAGCGCTGGAGCAAAAGCGTGATGAGGGGGGCTTTGCCCTGCTGTTCCTCGATCTGGATCGCTTCAAGAACGTCAACGATTCACTGGGTCATGAGGCGGGGGACAGGCTGCTGGAGCTCGTGGCGAAGCGCTTGGTGGCGGCAGTGCGTGAACAGGATGTCGTCGCTCGCCTGGGCGGCGATGAGTTTGTCATTCTGGTAAGAAGCGTCACCCAGCGTGAGCCGGTGGCTCGCATAGCCGATCAGTTGGTGGCAACGATCCAGGAGCCTTTCATACTTCACCAAGAGACGTGCTCGATTTCGGTCAGTATTGGCGTCGCCTTCTTTCCCGACGATGGGCTCGATGAGCAAACGTTGATGAAGTGTGCCGATATAGCAATGTATCGAGCCAAGCAGGCGGGCAAGAACGCAGCATTTTTTTACGCTGAATCGGTTTAGCGAAGATTCGCAGTCGGTGCTGCCCCCTGAAGGGGCAGCACGAGACAGGCAAGCGTTACATGTTCGGATAGTTCGGGCCGCCACCGCCTTCGGGGGCTACCCAGGTGATGTTCTGGGCCGGGTCCTTGATATCGCAGGTCTTGCAGTGTACGCAGTTCTGGAAGTTGATCTGGAAGCGTGGCTGGCCCTGGTCATCCTCCACCACTTCATAGACACCCGCTGGGCAGTAGCGCTGTGCGGGCTCGGCGTATGTCGGCAGGTTGTCGCGAATCGGCAACGCCGGGTCAGCCAGGCGCAGGTGGCAGGGCTGGTCTTCCTCATGGTTGGTGTTCGAGAGAAATACCGAGGTGGACTTGTCGAAGGACAGCTTGCCGTCCGGCTTCGGATACTGAATCTTCTCGAATTCAGCCGCCGGTTTCAGGGCGCCGTGGTCGGTGGTGGTGTCGTGCACGTTGGGCAGCTTGTTGCCCAGCAGCTGGTTCGCGAAGTTATAAGCCCCGCCGCCGACCGTACCATATTTATGGATCGCCGGACCAAAGCTGGCGCTCTCTTTCAACTCCTGGTAAGCCCAGCTGGCCTCCCACAAGCGTTCGAAGCTGGCCAGCGTCTGGCCACCCTCGTCGCCGCCCTTGATGGCTTCGAAGACGCTTTCTGCCGCCACCATGCCTGATTTCATGGCAGTGTGCAGCCCCTTGATCTTGGCAAAGTTCAGCGTGCCCGCGTCACAACCAATCAGCAGGCCACCAGGGAAGGTCATCTTGGGCAGGCAGTTGAAGCCTCCCTTGGCAATCGCGCGCGCGCCATAAGCCACCCGCTTGCCGCCTTCCAGATATTGGCTGAGCACCGGGTGATGCTTCATGCGCTGGAACTCGTCGAAGGGCGAGAGCCACGGGTTCTGGTAGCCAAGGTCCATGATCAGCCCTACCACGACCTGCTGGTTTTCTGCGTGGTAGAGAAACCAGCCGCCGTGGGTCTTGCTGTCCAGTGGCCAGCCAGAGCCGTGAACCACCAGGCCGGGCTCGTGCTTGTCGGCGGGTACATCCCACAGCTCTTTTAGCCCGATACCGTAGTGTTGGGGGTCTCGGCCAGCATCCAGCGAGAACTGCTTGATCAGACGTTTGCCTAGATGGCCTCTGGCACCCTCGGCAAAGAGCGTATACTTGGCGCGCAGCTCCATGCCGGGCATATGGCCATCCTTGGGTGTGCCATCGGCACCGATGCCCATGTCACCAATCAGGATGCCGCGCACCACGTCATCCTCGATGATCACTTCCTGGGCGGCGAAGCCCGGAAATATCTCGACGCCCAAGGATTCTGCCTGCTCACCCAGCCAGCGGCACAGGTTGCCTGCGCTGATCACGTAGCGAGTCAGTTCACCGCCGGTGTTGTGCATGCTCTTGGGTACCAGCGCATTGGGGATTTTCTGCGCCTTTTCGGCATCCTTCAGCAAATAGACATCGTCGCGCGTGGCGGGCGTATTCAGGGGAGCGCCGCGCTCTTCCCAGTCGGGAAACAGCTCCGCCAGGGCACGGGGTTCGAATACCGCGCCAGACAGAATATGCGCTCCCACTTCAGACCCTTTCTCGACCACGCAAACGGTCAGCTCTTGCTCCGCTTCGTTGGCCTGCTGCATCAAACGGCAGGCGGCGGCCAAGCCAGAGGGGCCTGCGCCCACGATGACCACGTCAAAATCCATTACATCGCGTTCAACGGTTTCCACCTGGTTTCTCCTTATTCTCATAAGCGCCACCCGCCGATGCTAGCGATTGAGCACTAGCTTATGAAAAGATGGCCTTAATTTAAAACGGTCGTTTGCTTCTGGTTGTCTCCCATGATAGGCATAATACCTGTGTCAGGTAACCCCTACGATGGCAAAAGCGCACTTTACGGTAAAAGCCGCAGCGACTACGACCAAGGCCGCAGTGATTAGGTGTTGTTGCATAAAGGTAGGCTGTGGCAAATTGATAGGGTTTTTCATTTACTAGCCTATCAAACGCTTGCATGAATTTTTTTACGCTGCCATCCGAGCAGCGTCTGTTCAGGTCAACGGCTGTCATCCAGGCCAAGCGAGGAACCTATGAAAGTATTGGTCGCGGTAAAACGCGTCATCGACTATAACGTCAAGATCCGCGTCAAGGCGGATCACTCCTATGTGGATCTGACCAACGTCAAGATGGCCATGAACCCCTTCTGCGAAATCGCCGTGGAAGAGGCCGTGCGTTTGAAAGAGAAGGGAGCGGCCAGTGAAGTGGTCGCCGTGACGGTAGGCCCCAAGGCTGCTCAGGAGCAGCTGCGCACCGCGCTGGCGCTGGGTGCTGATCGGGCCATCCACATCGAGACCGACGAGCGCGTCGAATCGCTGGCGGTGGCCAAACTGCTGGCCAAGGTGGTGGATGAAGAGCAGCCTGGTCTGGTGATTCTTGGCAAG